>JALZDU010000351.1 GCA_030862405.1 Actinomycetota bacterium
CTGTTGCTGCTCACCGATACGCCGCTTGATGTCCCCGCACTGATCGGGATGCTGATGCTCGTCGGGATCGTGGTAACCAACGCCATCGTGCTCATCGACCGCGTTAACCAGTACCGTCGCGACGGGCGCGAGCTGTTCGACGCTCTCGTGGAAGGGGCCGCACAGCGGCTGCGGCCTATCCTGATGACTGCGGTTGCGACCGTGTTGGGTCTGCTGCCGATGGCGGTCGGGCTTACCGGCGGCGGGGTGTTCATCTCGCAGCCGCTGGCCATCGTCGTGATCGGCGGCTTGGTCAGCTCGACGCTGCTGACCCTCGTGCTGGTACCGGTGCTCTACCTGCTCACCGAGCGCAAGCGCGTACGGCACCGCGCACGGCACCGCGCACAGCACCGCGCACGGCACCGCGAGCGGAGAGCCGAGACTGCATTACAGCCGGGCTAACCGATCGAGAAGCTACGTCGGGGTAGCTCCGTGGTACCAATCCACCGCGATCCACGCCTTCCTCATGACCGGCTGCTCGACGGCCCGTTTGGTGGGCGCGGCGCTGGCCCAACTAGAGTTTCGATCATGTCAATGCTGGATGATCTGCTGGTCCGGGTACTACGTGGCCCGATGCAGCGCCTGATGGCCGAAGAGCGCAATCGCTTCACCTACGGTGACAGCGAAGACCCGCTCTACCGCTACCAAGTGCACGGCCTACTGGAGCGGCTGCATATCGACCCCACGGCGATCGTCAACAACGCGCTGTTCAACGTGTCCGGCGGAGAGATCACCGTAGGGCAGTACGCCTTCTTCGGGCACGGGGTATCGGTGCTCACCGGCACGCACGACATCACCAAGTTCGGTCGGGAACGGCAGACCACCTATCCCCGTTCCGGGCGGGACGTGGTGATCGAGGAGGGCGTCTGGGTGGCCAGCCACGCCCTGGTGCTTGGGCCGGTGCGCATCGGCGCGCACGCGGTGGTTGCCGCCGGTGCCCTGGTGCTGGAGGACGTGCCACCCTACACGGTCGTCGCCGGCCGTCCCGCGAAGGTGATCAAAAAGATCGACCAGCAGTGAAGGTTGAGGTCGGCGCGGGAGAGAAACCGCACCCCGACTACGACGTGCACGTCGACATCCTCCCGTTGCCCGATATCGAAGTGATCAGCTGGATCAATCCGCTGCCGTTCGCCACCGCCTCGGTCGACGCGCTGCGCGCCAATCACGTGCTCGAGCACCAAAGCTACGAGCTCGTCGAGCCGACCCTGCGCGAGTGGGCCCGGGTGATGCGGCCGGGTGCTCGGCTGGACATCGGCGTGCCGGACGCTCGATTCGTCGCCGCGCAGTGGGTTCGAGGTGAGATCGACACTGCCGAAGCCAACTACTGGATTCTCGGTGGCCACTCCGACCGGGTCGCCCACCAGGGCGTCGACGCCCGCGGTGTTCCGCGCTGGATCTGGAACGCCCACCACACGATGTTCGATGCCGAGTCGCTGGGCGCGCTGGTCTCACGCTGCGGGTTCGTCGACCTGGACATCGTAACCTACGACATCCGCAACCTGCGCTGCTACGCATTGCGCACCCCGTGAGCGGCGATAACGTGCGGCCTCGCGGTGAGGAAAGCGATTGCCGCTGGCCACAGCCGCGACCGGGGTCGGTAAGCGGGCGGTCACCTACGTGGCTGCAGTCGCTTGCGGACGCTCCTGCAGCATGCTTTGGCCAGTGACCATATGGAGCGGGCGAACCTCATCTACCACTGTTCACTGGGTGGGCGAGATCGACGGCGTACAGGTGCCGGTTGTGGATCGGCGCCGGCTACCCGGCTGTCTGGTGTGGCCAGCGGCAGTGCGCGCAGCGGTGCTGCGGCCTTGAGCAGCATCTCGTCATATTCAGCATGTGGCACTGAATCGAGCACGATGGCACCGCCCGCACCGACGGTCAATTCGTCGCGCCACCTCACTGCGGTGCGGATCACGATGTTCAGGTCGGCGGTTCCGTCGAACCCCAAGTAGCCGAGCGTGCCCGAATACACGCCCCGCGCCTCGGTCTCCAATGAGTCGATGATCTCCATGGTGCGCCGTTTCGGGGCACCGGTCATCGAACCCCCGGGAAAACAAGCTCGAACGCAGTCCACCGCGGTGACGTCTGACCGCAGAACTCCGCGGATGGTGGACACCAAGTGATGCATGGTCGCGTACGACTCCGTCACCATAAATTTTGGTACCACGACGGTGCTGATCTGGCATATCCGGCCGAGGTCGTTGCGGAGCAGGTCCACGATCATGAGGTTCTCTGCGCGGATCTTGTCGTCGTTCTGCAACGAAGTCCGCAGCTTTTCGTCCAGCTCGAAATCAGTGCTGCGCGGTGCCGTTCCCTTGATCGGCTTGCTTTCGACGGTGCCTTCGCTGTCAATGCGCAGGAACCGCTCAGGGGATGAGCAGAAGATGGCAAGTTCGCCCAGTCGCAGCAGCGCCGAGTACGGGGCGGGATTGAGCCGCCGCAGCCGCCGGTAGAACTCCAGATCGTCCTCGGGTGCGGGCAGCCTGAGTTTGTTGGTGAGGCAGATCTCGTAACTCTCGCCTGCGCGCAGCTGACGCTGGCACTCCGCGATATCCGCGAGGTACTGCGACCGGGACCGTACCAACCAGTCCGAAATCCGTGCATTGTCGGCGATCGCCGGCGGCGGAGCCTCGGCAGCCGCCGTGGGTAGTGTCCGCAGCGTCTGCACTGTACGGCAGATCCATTCCATCGCCGAGGCGGTGGCGTCGGGTTCGGCCACGGCGACGACGTACGTCTGGTGCTGGGCATGGTCCACCGCGACGAACCTGCTCGCCCGGATCCACATCGCGTCCGGTGCCCGCGCCCGGTGCGCGCTGGACGAACCGAGGTCGGCTTTCATCTCGTAGCCGAAGTAGCCGACGTAGCCACCGTTGAGATCGAACGGCAGGTCTTGCGCTCCGCTCAGCTGCCGGCTTGTCCGCCGGTCGAGTGCATCGAAGATGGTGCCGGGCTCCAGGTAGGGAATACCGGTGGTGGGCTCCACGAGCACCGAGTCGTCGCCGATCCGGAAGGTGAGGACCTCGCCGTCCGGGCCGTCGGCGTCCCCGAGAAAGGAGAACCGGGACAGGCCCGCCTCGACGTATGCACTGTCCAGCCAGAACGCCCGGGCGCTCGCCCTGTGCAAGGTGGTGAATGCTGCTTCGGTATCGACTGCCCGGTCGATGTGCCGCACGAGCACCCGCATTGCCGGGGGTCGGGGTCGTGCTCGTTGCACCGACGCGGTGGATGGTGACAGCGCGGCCGGCTGGCGCGAGGCCAGGGAGGCCAGGGCAAGGTCGCGGAAATTGGCCACTAGCTGGGCACCGTGCTCGGTGCAGAAGGACTCGGGATGAAATTGCACGCCCCACCACGGCAGATCCCGGTGGCGCAGCCCCATGATCACACCGTCCTCCGCCCATGCCGTCGCTTCCAGCTCGGGCGGCAGTGAATCGGCGACGCACAATGAGTGATAGCGGACCGCGGTGAACCCCTGCGGCATTCCGGCGAAAACACCGTCGCCAAGGTGGTGCACCGTGGTCAAGTGGCCGTGTCTGGGTTGCGGTGCACGGCGTATCTCGGCGCCGGCGACCAGGCCGAGCCCTTGGTGGCCGAGACAGACCCCGAGGACCGGGAGTTCAGCTTGATGCAAGATGTTGTGCGAGTAGCCGAAGTCCCGGCGCGATGCCGGCCGCCCGGGGCCAGGCGAGATCACCGCGCCGTCGAACTTGCGAATGTCGAGCCTGTGATATCCGGGGTCGTCGTTGGAGACAACGACCGGCTCCACGCCGTAGACCTGTGCCAGGAGCTGATACAGGTTGTAGGTGTAGGAGTCGTAGTTGTCGATCAGCAGCGTACGCATGGCCGCCCCAATTCCCACCTCATCGCACAGGTCGGGGCCGCAGCCGGCTGATGATCCCCGCAGCGTCGGCACGGTACGGTCGGCCCGAGTTCTCGTGGCAGCGTAGGCGTAGGCCAGCCTTTATCGGGACAGCCTCTATTGTCACGATTGTGATCGAGTGGACCCGGCGCCGGCTGGACGACGTGCACAAAATTGATCATGCCGTCTCTCGACGGATCGCGCAGCAGCCGCGCACCCCGCTCGACGCCGTGATGAAAGGTTTGAGCACTGCGGCGGACCACAGCATGCTGTGGTTCGCCATCGCGGCCCTGCTGGTGACCAGGAAGGGTGCTACCCGGCGCGCCGCCCTGCGCGGTGTGCTCGCCATCGCCGCGACGAGCTTCACCGCCAATGCCGGGCTCAAGCCGGTGATGCCGCGACGCCGCCCGCCGGCCGACGAATCGCCCGCCTACCGGGTATTTCCCCATCGGCGGACCTCGTCGTCGTTTCCATCGGGGCACGCCGCATCCGCGGCGGCATTCGCCACGGCCGTCGGGTTGGAGTGCCGCAATGCTGGCTTGACCATCGCTCCGCTGGCCGCCGCTGTGGCGTACTCTCGGGTCCACGTTCTCGGGCATTGGGCGTCCGATGTGGTGATAGGGGCGGCGATCGGCTCCGGTATCGCGCTGGGTACCCGGCGCTGGTGGCCGGTGCGGACGACCGACGAGGCCCGGGCGCGGCCGCACGGTGATGCACCGGTGCTGCCGGCTGGGGCGGGACTGGTGATGGTAGCCAACCCGCGATCTGGCGATCCCGATTACGACCCGGCCGAGGAAGTCGCTGAGGCACTGCCATCCGCCACTGTGCTGCGGACCGCGGAAGGAGTGGACCTGCAGGATCAGCTTGAGGACGCGCTCGCGGCCGCGGATAGTCGACGCAACGGCGCGGCGCGGGCCGTCGGTGTCGCCGGCGGTGACGGGACGGTGGCCGCCGCAGCGGCCGTCGCAGGCCGGCACGGCTTGCCGCTGGTCGTGGTGCCGACCGGCACCCTCAACCATTTCGCCCGCGACGTCGGGGTGTACGACCTGCAGGAGGCCGTCGACGCCACCCAGGCCGGTGAAGCGGTCGCGGTCGACCTCGGTGTGGTGGAAATCCACGGTGGCGGGCAGGTGCCGCACACGCGGTACTTCCTCAACACCGCGAGCCTCGGCGGCTACTCCGACCTGGTGCGGCTGCGGGAGAAATGGGAGCGCAGGTGGGGGAAGTGGCCGGCGTTCACAGCCGCCCTGATCATATCGTTGCGCCACGCTCAGCCGCTGCGGGTGAAGCTGGATGGCAAAGAGCAGATGCTGTGGATCCTGTTCGTCGGCAACGGGCCGTACCACCCGCGCGGCATGGTGCCGGCCTGGCGGCCGCAGCTGGACTCTGGCCTGCTCGATATCCGTTACCTGCGCGCAGATCGGCGTTTCTCCCGAGCCCGCGCCATCATCGCGCTCATGCTGGGTGCCATGGAGCACACCCGAACCTATGTGCAGCGGGAGGCGCCCTCGCTTGAGGTGGAGCTGATCGGCAATCACGCCTCGCTGGCTACCGACGGTGAGATCTGCCAAGAGGCCGGTCGGTTCACCTTCCGGGTCGCCGAGCGCCCGATCGCGGTGTACCGGCGTAACGAGGAGAACTGGCCTGACCGTGTACGACCCCATCTTCCCTGGTAGATGCCACATGCGGGCGGCAAGGCTCCATCGACGTGCCGTGCAATCCGCGGTCGCGCTCATCGCGCTTGCCTCGCTCGCGGCTGGGTGTGGCATGAGCGAGCCTGGCGCCACTGCCACCGGCATCCCGCTCGTCAAGGCAGGCCAGCTGACCACCTGCACCGGGCTGCCCTACCAGCCGTTTGAATTCGAGCAGGAAGGCAAGGTGGTCGGTTTCGACGTCGACCTTATCGACCTGGTGGCGCAGGAGTTGGGCGTCACCCAGCAGATCGTGGACACCCCGTTCGACGGCATCCAGTCCGGTGCCGACCTCAACGCCGGCAAGTGTGACCTGGCCGCCGCCGGAATGACCATCACCGAGGTACGCGAGCAGAACTTCGACTTCTCGGTGCCCTATTTCGACGCCAACCAAGCGCTGGTTGCGAGAAAAGGCTCGGGCTTGACGAGCTTTGAGCAGCTCAAGGGCAAGCGGCTCGCCGTGCAGAACGGCACCACGGGCGAGAAGTACGCCAGTGAAAAAGCGCGTGACGCCGAACTCGTCGTCTTCGAAGACCTCGGCCTGCTGCTGAACGCCGTGGAGACCGGTGACGTCGCCGCTGGCATCAACGACAACGGTGTGCTCTTCGACTGGGTGAACAGCAAGACCGAATTCGAGGTGACCGCGGAGTTCGATACCAACGAGCAGTACGGCATCGCCGTCAAGACGGGCAACACCGCGCTGCTCAACACAATCAACGAGGTGCTCGCCGAGGCCAGGTCCAATGGCGAGTACGACAGGATCTACCAGAAGTGGTTCAAGAAGCGACCGACCAGCTGATCGCTGCCAGCACCATGGGAAGAAGCGACCCTCGATGGCCCTGACCAGGCGGCAACGGGCCAACGTTGTCCGTGGCGTGCAGTACGCCGTCCTGGTGCTGATCGTCCTGACTATTGCGCTGGCAGCCGACTGGGGCCGGATTCAGTCAGCGTTCTTCGACTTCGAAGTCGCCAGGGAGATGTTTCCCGACGTCATTACGGTGGCGCTGAAGAACACCATGATCTACACCGCGCTCGGCTTCGTGTTCGGCTTCGCATGGGGACTGGTGCTGGCGCTGATGCGGCTGTCGAGCGTCGGGGTGTACCGGGTGCTGGCCGGGGTCTACATCGAGTTCTTCCGCGGTCTCCCGGCGTTGCTGGTGATCCTGGCCGTGGGTAGCGGCATTCCGCTGGCCTTTCCCGGCATGAGCCTCAACCGTTATGTGGCGATCATGATCGCGCTGGGCATCGTCTCGGCTGCCTACCTGGCGGAGACCATCCGGGCCGGCATCCAGGCGGTGCCGCGTGGCCAGGTGGAAGCCGCCAGGTCGCTGGGCATGTCGCCGGCCGCGACGATGGTCTGGATCACCATCCCGCAAGCACTCAAGATCATCCTACCGCCACTGACCAACGAGCTGGTGCTGCTTACCAAGGACACCTCGCTGGCGCTGTTTCTGGGATCGACAGTGGCACAGCAGGAGCTGACCCAGTTCGGTCGCCAGCAGCTCAACGAGTCCCGGAGCCTGACCCCGGTGCTGGTCGCTGGCCTGTGCTACCTGATCATCACGATCCCGCTGTCGCAGGTATCGCGGCGGCTGGAGGGCCGTTCCGGCAGCGCTGCGCCGGCAGCGGCCGGACGCGGGGGCGTGTGACGTGATCGTCGAGGTCTCCGCGCTGCGCAAGTCGTTCGGTTCGCTGGAGGTACTGCGCGGGATCGACCTGAGTGTCGAGCGCGGCCAGGTGGTGTGCGTGATCGGCCCGTCCGGGTCCGGCAAGTCGACGCTGCTGCGTTGCGTCAACCTGCTGGAGCAACCAACCAGCGGCACGGTGACCGTCAACGGTGTCGAACTGACCGATCCCGATGTGGACATCGACGCCGCGCGGCGCCAGATCGGCATGGTATTCCAACAGTTCAATCTCTTCTCCCACCTGCCGGTACTGGAGAACCTGACGTTGCCCCAACGGCGGGCACTGCGGCGCAGCAAGGGCGAGGCGGTCGAGATCGCGAGACATAACCTGAACATCGTCGGCGTTGCGGACAAGGAGTCGGCGATGCCGGCGCAACTGTCCGGCGGGCAGCAGCAGCGGGTCGCGATCGCGCGGGCGCTGGCGATGGATCCGCAGGTGATGCTGTTCGACGAGCCGACGTCCTCGCTTGACCCTGAGTTGGTTGGCGAGGTGCTGGGAGTGATGCGCAAACTTGCCGAGGACGGCATGACGATGCTGGTGGTGACCCACGAGATGGCGTTCGCTCGCGAGGTAGCCGACCGGGTGGTGTTCATGGACCACGGCGTGGTGATCGAAGACGGCTCATCGGAGCAGGTGATCTCCGCGCCGCGCGTGCAGCGCACCAAAACCTTCCTGGCCAGGGTGCTCAACCCCACTCAGCAAGAGTGATCACCTGCTCACGGCAAGACGGCTACGGCCCGGACCGGGAAGCTGCCCAGGCCGTGGACCGGGGCGGGCAGCGCGGTCAACCGGGCGCCGTGATCGGGCAGGCGGTCCAGGTTGGTCAGATGCTCGATCAGCGGGATGCCGTTACCGAGCACGGTGTGGTGCACCGGACGGGTCGGGTCATCGACGTTGTCGACGTTCAGCGCGTCGACGCCGAGCAACGCGACGTTCGCCTCGACCACAGCCTCGGCGAAACCCTTTGTCAGGTAAGGACTTCCGGCCAGGTAGGCGGGAGTCCCCCAGTGCCGCGACCAGCCCGTGTGCACGAGTACTGCCTTGCCCCACAGCGCACTCACATCGTCCAGCACTTCCGGGCCGAGCGCGGCACGGCCGCTGGCTCGGACTACGACGACCGGCACGTCCACCAATCGCTCCAGCGGCAGCTCCGCCACGTCGGCACCGTCGGCGTGGAAGTGATACGGCGCGTCGACGTACGTGCCGGTGTTGGCGACCATCTCGATCCGGCCGATGTGCAACGACACCCCGGTCGCCAACCGCTGCGCGGATTCCTGCCGAGACGTATGCGTTGAGATCGTCGGCCCGGGCAGCCCGGGATAGGTGGTCATCTCGTGCTTGATCGGGTGGCTCAGATCGACGTATCGCGAAGTCATGCGGCGAGCGGCGCAGGCCCTATAGCGGGTCGAGGGGCAAGGCGGAGTCGTTGGCATCACCGTCGGGCGCAAGAACCCATCGCTGTTGTTCGGGCTCGTAGACCGCTGTCCATCCGTCCGCAACGGTGATCTGGCCGGGTCCCGTCTCGGTCACCTGCCGCTCACCGATCTTGCCCTCGGCTTGGGCCAGGTTGGTGATGTCGACGGGGTGTGGGGAGTGGGTGGTCATCAGCTCGTTGATGGCGTTCACCCACACCTGGGCATCGGAATCCAGCATGTTTGGTCACTTTCGTTGAGAGATCGTTGGGGTCAGTCTCTGTACCGCTGCGCTCTCCATCTTCCCATCAACGGCGCATGTGGCGCCTGCTACCGAGGTTCCCGAGCCGCCGGATGGCCTCGCGGAGCCGGTCGGCCGGGCATGCGGCGTATCCAATGACGAGTCCGGCCGGTCCCCGAGACCAGCAAATACAGTCTGCGCTAAAACCCCGCCTCGGCCAGCAGCGCGGGATCGTCGATGACGTCGCACACCAACCCCACCACGTCGTCGTCCCCGAGCGCCATGCCGTTCGCCGCTGCCGCGGTGAACTGCTGCGCACCGAGACGCTCGGTGAGGAGGCGATGGGCCTGCTCCAACCGGTCTGCGTCGGCGCCGAAGACCGGCGCGGCCGTGCGGCGCGTGCTCACAGCGCCGTACAGCAGGGCTGCGGGCTCGTCGGCTCCCAGGCGCACGAGCAGGTCGACCACGTTGCGGACTGTGGTCCATTGCTGAGTCCAGTTCCCTGCCCGATGCCAGTGCCGGACGGCGTCGCGGAAGATCTCCAGTGCCTGCCGTGGGTCGCCACGGCGGCTACGGACGGAGGCGATCGACACCAGGGCGACACCCGTCAGGTAGCGCTCACCCAGCGCGCGGGCCCGTCGCAGCGCGTCTTCCAGCAGCGTGACGGCCTGTTCGGGGTGAGCTTCCAGCAGCGCTTCGCCGGCCCCGTATCGGGCCCATGCGATCGCCGTTGGGTCCTTGGTGGACGCGGCCAGCGCCGATACCTCCTCGGCAAGGGCGCTGGCCCCGGTGACGTCGCCCCGGTAGGCGCGAACCAGGACGCGATTCACGCCAGCCCAGACCGCGAGGAACGGCTGCCCGGTCACCGACGCCAGCCGGTGCACCTCGCGGGCGAGCCGGTCGGCCTCGTCCAGGCGGCCCTGGAACAACGCGACCTCCTGCAGCAGGTACAGCGGCAGACAGCGGGCGGGATCGTCGGCGCCGGCGCTGGCCGCAACCCCCCGTTTGGCGAGGACCTTCGCGCGCTCGAGGTCACCGCTGAACCGCGCCCCGCCGGCAGCGACTGCGTAGCCGGTGGGCAGCAGCGCCGAGAATGTGGCGGTCGCCTCAGCGGCCTCGACGGTGTTTTCGGCCCAGGTCGCCACCTCCGAGGCGATGCGATGCTCGGCGTAGCGGCTCAGCGCCGCCACGAGACGGAGGGCCGTGTCGACCTGGCCGTGCTCAAGCGCCCAGGAGTGGGCTACGCGCAGATCGTCGAGCATCCCGTCGATCGTTCGCGCCCAGCGCGCGTGGTGCGCGGAACCCAGCTGCGCGTTGGCTGCTTCCGCGCGCTCGACGGTGTACCCGAGGTGGGTCCGCCTGGTCGCCCCCTCCGCGCCACTGCCCTCCAGCCGCTGCCGGCCGTAGTCGCGCAGGGTCTCCAGCAGCCGGTACCGCGTGTGCTCGTCCGACGGCGCGGCGACCACCATCGACTTGTCCACCAGCCTGGTAAGAAGGTCGGCGACCTCGGCCTCGTCCACGGGACCGCCAGCGGCGACGTGCTCGGCCGCGTCGAGCGTGAACTCGCCGGCGAAAACCGACAGCTGGTCGAAGACCTGACGCTCGCCGGGTTCGAGCAGCTCGTAGGACCAGTCGATGACCGCCCGCAGGGTGCGGTGGCGCTCCAGCGAGATGCGCTTGGCGCTGCGCAACAGGCCGAACCGGCCGCCGAGCCGCTCGCAGACCTCGGTGGCGCTCATGGAGCGCATGCGCGCGGCCGCCAGCTCGATCGCCAGCGGCACACCGTCCAACCGCCGGCACACCTCTGCGACTCCCGCGGCGTTCGCGTCGGTCACCGCGAAGTGGGGTGCGGCCGCGGAGGCCCGCTGCGCGAACAGCACGACCGATGCCGCTTGCACGGCAGCGGCCGCGTCGGCCGTGCCGGCCGGTGGCACAGCCAGCGGCGGGATCGGACGGACGTGTTCGTTGCTCACGCCGAGGGACTCACGACTGGTCGCGAGCACCGTGACCTGCGGACAACCGCGCATGATGGTCTCGACCAGCCCGGCGACCACGGCCAGCAGGTGCTCGCAGTTGTCCAACACGAGCAGCAGCTGTCGGGGCCGCAGGTACTCCACCAGGCGCTCGAGCGCGGTCAGTCCTTGGCGCTGCTGGATCTCGAGCGCGGTAGCCAGCGCAGCCGGGACGGCACCAGGGTCGCGGATCGCGGCCAGCTCGCACCACCACACCCCGTCGCGGAACCTGCCGCTGTCGCGCTGGTCGGCGGCGGCGTGCAGTGCCACGCTGGTCTTGCCCACACCCCCGGGCCCGGTGAGAGTCAGCGCTCGGGCGGTGTCGAGGTGTTTGGTGACGGCCGTCACCAGCTCGCCGCGACCGACGAGGTGAGGCAGTACCGGTGACAGGTTTCCGGTGGCGGCTGGCTCCGCCGGCGCAGTCTGCGGTGGCCTAAACGGGATCGGCTGGGCAGGCTCCACCCGTGCCGTGGGCTTCCAGTCCAGCCCGCGGTCCTGGCGCAACACCGCAGCCTCCAGCCGCTGCAGCGCCGGGGACGGCTCCAACCCCAAGTCCTCGTTCAGGCGTTGCCGGTAGTCCCGGTACACCCGCAGGGCGTCGCTGTGCCGGCCGCAGCGGTACAGCGCGAGCATCAGCTCCGCGTGCGGTCGCTCCCGCAGGGGCTGCTCCGCCACCAGGGCCTCCAGCCGGGGCACGACCTGGTCGTGATGGCCCAGCACGAGCGCGGCGTCGATACGATCCTCCACGGCCGCCGTCCGCAGCTCCTCCAACCGGACGGCTTCCGCGCGGGCGAAGTCCTCGTCAGCGAACTCCGCGTACGCCGGCCCACGCCACAACGCGAGCGCGGCATCGAACAGTGCTGCCGCGTCCCGCACCTCACCCGCCTCGGCGGCACCGGCTGCCTGCGCGGCGAGGTCCTCGAAGCGGGTCGCGTCCACTGCCTCGCGTGGCGCGCACAGCATGTACCCCGGCGCCCGCGTGAGCACCGTGACCCCGCCGCCATTGGCCCCCAGCGCGGCGCGCAGCCGCGAGATGAGGTTCTGCAGGGCCCCGTCGATATGGGCGGGAGGCTCGTCGCCCCACACCGCATCCGCGATGCGATCCACGGACACCACCTGGCCCGTCCGGACCGCCAGGACGGCCAGCAACCGGCGCAGCAGCGGCGAGCGCAGGGGCACGGTGGAACCACTGCCGCCGACGTCGCCGGTGCCCTCGGCAAGTTCCAGCGTCCCAAGCACCCGCAGCCACATCTTCACTCCGGCGGTCGCAGCTGTCGTCAGGCTGCACGACCTCGGCACCACTATCCGCATCGTAGTGACCCCGTGAGCCACCTGGGAGGCGGTTGGAAGCCACCTGGGAGATGCTGCCCGCAGGATGGGCGGTGTCCGGACGCGCTGGGCGTCCGCAGTGGAAAGAAGTGAACAATGACCACCACCACCGAGATGACCGTCGACACGACGCTCGACGACGAGCGCCGCGACGCGCTGGTCGAGCGGCTGTTCGGCAGCCTGCTGGGTGGCATGGAGCTGCTCAGCATCGACCTGGGCCGCCGCCTCGGCCTCTACGCCACGCTGTCGGAGTCCGGCGCGCAAACCGCCGCAGGGTTCGCCCGTCGCGCGGGTATCGCCGAACGCTACGCGCGGGAGTGGCTGGAGCAGCAGGCGGTCGCCGGCATCCTGGACGTCGAGGACCCCGACCGGACGCCTGCTGAGCGCCGCTACACGCTGCCCGCCGTCCACGCCGACGTACTCCTGCACGCCGAGCACCCGGCGAACCTGATGGGGGCCGCGCCGTCGTTGACGGGTCTGGCGCTCACGCTGTCCGCGGTCGCGGAGGCTTACCGCACCGGCACCGGCGTTTCGTACGCCGACTTCGGCGCGGACATCCGCCACGGCATCGGCGCTTTCAACCGCCCGATGTTCGTTGGCGAGCTCGCCGGCACCTGGCTGGCGGCGCTGCCAGAGGTCCGCGACCGGCTCGCCCAGGGCGGCTGTGTGCTCGACGTAGGCTGCGGCACCGGCTGGTCATCGATCGCGCTCGCCCGCGCGTTCCCCCAGACCACGGTCGTCGCCATCGACCTGGACGAGGCGTCGATCGCCGACGCTCGCGACAACGCGGAGCGGGCAGGCGTCGCGGACCGGGTGACGTTCGAGGTTCACAATGCAGCTACCTACCACCCGGCCGGTGCCGAACGTTACGACCTTGCCTGCATGTTCGAGGCGCTGCATGACATGGGCGAGCCCGTCGCGGCCCTGCGCCGCATCCGCGCCGCGCTGGCCCCCGGCGCACCGGTGCTGATCGCCGACGAGCGGGTCGCAGAGCGCTTCACCGCACCGGCCGACGAGGTCGAGCGGTTCATGTACGGCTGGAGCGTGCTGCACTGCCTGCCCGCGACCATCGACGAGTCGGACGCAGTCGCCAACGGCACCGTGCTGCGCGAGGGCACCGTCGGAGACTGGGCCCGTCAAGCCGGCTTCCGCCACGTCCAGACCCTGCCCATCGACAACGACTTCTGGCGTTTCTACCGCCTCGACGCCTGAGGGCAGAGTGTGACATGACCCCGATCGCTGCGCCGTCCACGGCCAATTGGCACCTCGACCCCCACGATTGCCCGCACTGGCCGGCGCCTTCCCGTTCCGATGCCAGGCACACCGGCATGAGCGCACTCAGTCGCCGGCGAGGGCGCGGAAGCGACGCAGTCTCAGGCTGTTGGAGACGACGAACACTGAGCTGAACGCCATGGCCGCGCCAGCGAGCATCGGGTTGAGCAGGCCGGCCGCGGCAAGCGGCAGGGCGGCCACGTTGTAGGCGAACGCCCAGAACAGGTTGCCCTTGATCGTGCCTAGGGTGCGCCGGGACAGCCGGATGGCGTCGGCCGCCGTCCGGAGGTCGCCACCGACCAGGGTGAGGTCGCTGGCCTCAATCGCCACGTCGGTGCCGGTGCCCATGGCGAGGCCAAGATCGGCCTGGGCGAGCGCAGCAGCGTCGTTGATCCCGTCACCGACCATGGCGACGACCTTGCCCTCGCTCTGCAGCCGCTTCACGACATCAACCTTGTCGGCGGGCAGGACCTCGGCGATCACCTCGTCGATGCCGACCTCGGCGGCGACAGCGTGCGCGACCGCGGTGTTGTCGCCGGTGAGCAGCACTGGGGTCAGCCCGAGCGCGCGGAGCTGGGCGATCGCCTGCACCGAGGTGGATTTGACCGTGTCGGCGACGACCAGCACGGCCCGCGCTTGACCGTCCCAAGCCACGGCGATCGCGGTGCGGCCCCGTTCTTCGGCTGCTGCCTTGGCCTCGACGAGTCCGCGCGGTAGAGGCTGACTCCACTGCTCCAGCAGGGCGGTTCGGCCGGCCAGCACTGCGTGCCCGTCGACGGTACCGGCGACGCCAAGGCCTTCGGTGCTCTCGAACTGCTCCACCGCGGGCAGCTCACCGACCCGCTCTCGGGCGCCAGTAGCGATTGCCTGGGCGATGGGGTGCTCGGAGGCGTCCTCCAGTGCACCGGCCAACCGCAGTACCTTTTCCGGGTCCTCGCCGTCGGCGACGGATACCTCGATCAGAGACATCCGCCCGGTGGTGATGGTGCCGGTCTTGTCCAGCACGACCGTGTCGGCGCGCCGGGTGGACTCCAGCACCTCCGGACCCTTGATCAGGATGCCTAGTTGCGCGCCACGGCCGGTGCCGACCAGCAGCGCCGTTGGCGTCGCGAGCCCCAGGGCGCACGGGCAGGCGATGATCAGCACTGCGACCGCGGCGGTGAGGGCCACCGCCGCCCCGCCGCCAGTGCCCAGCCAGAATCCGAGGGTGGCTGCGGCGAGCGTGATGACGACCGGCACGAACACCCCGGAGATCCGGTCGGCCAGCCGCTGCACGGCTGCCTTGCCGTTCTGGGCGTCCTCAACGAGGCGCGCCATCTGGGCGAGCTGGGTGTCTGACCCGATCCGAGTGGCCCGGACTACCAGCCGGCCGCCCGCATTGACGGTAGCGCCGACGACGCTGTCCCCGGGCCGGACCTCGACCGGCACCGACTCCCCGGTCAGCATCGAGGCGTCGATCGCCGAAGCGCCGTCGGTGACCACTCCATCAGTGGCGATCTTGTCGCCGGGCCGGACCACGAAACGGTCGCCGACCGTGAGCTGCCCGGTCGGGATGCGAACCTCCCGCCCGTCGCGAAGCACGGCGACCTCCTTGGCGCCGAGCTCCAGCAGCGCGCGCAGGGCCGCCCCGGCGCGCCGCTTGGACCGGGCCTCGAAGTAGCGCCCGGCGAGAATGAACGTGGTGACGCCGGCGGCGACCTCCAGGTAGATGTTCCCGGCGCCGTCGCTGGGCGCGACCGTCAGCTCGAACGGATGCGTCATGCCCGGCACCCCGGCGGTGCCGAGGAACAGGGCGTAGAGCGACCATCCAAACGCGGCCAGCGTGCCCATCGAGATGAGCGTGTCCATGGTCGCCGCGCCGTGGCGCAGGTTCGCCCACGCGGCGCGGTGAAACGGCAGCGCTCCCCACACCAGCACCGGTGCGGCGAGAGTGAGCGAGAGCCACTGCCAGTAAGTGAACTGCAGCGCCGGCACCATCGCCATCGCGACCACTGGCACCGACAACACCAGCGAGACCAGCAGGCGGGTCCGCAACGCGCGGGTCGGGTCAGGCAAAGGGATCGCTTGCGCTGCGCCGTCGGCCGCGGGTTGCGCCGGCAGCTCGGCTGCGTAACCGGCGGCTTGCACCTGGCCGACCAGCTCCTGCGGATCGAGTCCCTCCGGGTAGCTGACGCGAGCCTTTTCGGTGGCGTAGTTGACCGTGGCGGTGACGCCGTCGAGATCGTTGAGCTTGCGCTCGATGCGGTGTGCGCACGAGGCACACGTCATGCCGGAAATCGCCAGCTCGACCTCGTTCGTGGGCCTGCTGCCCGCAACGGCGGTCATGAGTGTCCTCCCTCGTGGTGTGTGCCGCTCTCGGCGGCCGGACCGGTCGGCACCGTGAACTCGGCAGTGCGGACGGCTCCGCCGTGTTGGAAGTCGAGGAATAATCGGTAGCTACCTGGGCTGGGCACCTCGGCCATGAACTCGATCTCGGGGCCGGCCGCGGTGCGACCGTCCCCGGGCATTCCGTCCGGGTGAACGTGCAGGTAGGCGAGGTCGCCGTCGCGGAGTGCCACCAGATGCCCGTAGGCGGCCAGGTAGGGCTGCAGGTCGGTGACCGGCAGGCCGGCCTTGCTCACGGTGAGGGTCAGCTCGTTGGTCCGGCCGGGCACGAGATCTCCGTCGAGGTGCACGGTGTAGCCGTCAACGGTGGCCGTGCGAGTCGGGGCGGGCAGCGCCGCCGGGGTGTAGGCACCCGCCACGGCCACGTCAGCGCCGAGGGTGATCGCCTCGGACCGGCCGTCCGGGGAGAAGTCGGCGAAAGCCCGGTAGTCCCCGGCGGTCGGGAAGGTCAGCTGGATCCGCCAAATGCCGTTAGCGCCCAGCTCCGGGTGCAGATGCTGGAACCCGGTCAGGTCCCGGCGCACCACGATCAGGTGCAGCGGCTTGTCGTGGGTCGGGGTGAACGCGGTGACCGGTGCCCCGTCCGGACCCAGGATCCGGAATGCGAAATCCTCCGGCGCCCCGGCTGCGGCGTGATCCGACATCAGGTCGAAGCGGTAGCCGTCCTGGGCCACCATCAGCCCGCCCGCGGGCAGGCCGCCGCTGGTCGGCGTCGTTGCGGGACCGTGCTGGCCGCCGTGGGCAAGGTCTGCCGCAGCGCCGACCGGCCCCGTCGCCTGGCCGATGCTGTACGCACCACCGAACGCGAGGATCACCGCCACCGCGAAACCGCCGAGCTTGGCAGCCGTGTTCATCGGTCACCTCCCACGTTTGTCCCCGGCCGTCGTCATTGCTCCAATGCCAGCATAACCCCCAGGGGGTATTAACATCTACCCCTGGGGGGTATCAATGAAGTGTCAGGTCGGTCTCGATATGGGACGGGCCGGGGCGACGCCATGCCTGACTGTGCTCGGTGCTGATCAGGCGT
>JALZDU010000354.1 GCA_030862405.1 Actinomycetota bacterium
TCTTCGACGACCTAGGCGCCGACTCGCTGCTCATGGCGCAGTTCTGCGCCCGGGTCCGCAAGGGCACGGACCTCCCGCCGGTGTCCATGAGAGACATCTACCAGCACCCAACGATCCGTAACCTGGCCGCGTTCCTCGAGGAGACCGCTGGTGCCACCGCGCCGCCTCCCGCCGTCGCCACAGTGCCGGAGGCGCAACCGGAAACCCGGACCAGCGCATCGCCAGTGCTGTGCGGCGCGCTGCAACTCCTGCTCTTCCTCGGAATGATCTCGCTCGGTGCGCTGGTGTTCGTTGCGGGTTTCGAGTGGATCCGCGCCGCCACCGAGCTCCGCGACACCTACTTGCGGTCTTTGGTGTTCGGCTGCGTGAGCTTGCTGGCCACATGCACCGTCCCGATCCTGGTCAAGTGGATACTTATCGGGCGCTGGAAACCACACGAGATCCCCGTCTGGAGCCTGGCCTACGTCCGCTTCTGGCTGGTCCGGACGCTCATCCGGGGGAACCCGCTGGTGCTGTTCGTCGGGTCGCCGCTGTATGTGGCCTACCTCAGAGCGCTGGGAGCGAAGATCGGCCGCGGCGTCGCGATCTTCTCCGGAACCGTCCCCGTCTGCACCGACTTACTGACCATCGGCGACGGCACGGTCATCCGCAAGGACTCATCATTTGCGTGCTACCGGGCCCATGCGGGTTGGATCCAGACGGGGCGCGTCACTCTCGGAAAGGAGGTGGTCGTCGGCGAGGAGACGACCCTCGATATTCAGACCTCGATGGGTGACAAGGCCCAGATCGGCCACGCCTCCTCGCTGCACGCGGGTCAAGCCGTTCCCGATGGCCAGAACTGGCACGGGTCGCCGGCGCGGCGGACCGACGTCGACTACCGGATGATCCCTGCGACCCGCTGCGGCCCCCTGCGGAGGGTTGCGTACAGCAGCGGTCAGGCGCTGACCGGGCTGTTGCTGGCGGCCCCGCTCGCCTTCGCCATCCCGGCCACGCTGCTCACCAAGGTGCCGACGCTCGCCGGCTTGCTGGGGCCGGGTCAGTCCCTGGCGAGCTGGATATTCTACCGCAACGCGCTGGTGATCTCGCTGGTGTTGTTCTTCGGGATTATGCTACTCGGCCTCGCCGCCGTGGCCACCATTCCGCGCCTGCTGAACCTGGCCATCAAGCCGGACACGGTATACCCGCTGTATGGCCTGCGCTACTGGGTCCAGGGGGCGATCGGGCGCCTGACCAACTCGAAGTTCTACCTGCGGCTCTTCGGCGACAGCTCCTACGTCGTCGGCTATCTGCGCTGCCTCGGGTATGACCTGTCGCGGGTCGAGCAGACCGGGTCGAACGTCGGCAACGAGCTCAAGCACGACAGCCCGTATCTGAGCTTTGTGGGTACGGGCACGATGCTCTCCGATGGCGTGTCGATCAACAATGCCGACTACTCCAGCACGTCGTTCCGGGTGTCGCCGGTGTCGCTCGGGTCCCGCAGTTTCTTCGGGAACAACATCGCCTACCCGTCGCAGGGCCGCACGGGCGACAACTGCCTGCTCGCTACCAAGGCCATGGTGCCCATCGACGGGAAAATCCGGGAGGGCGTCGGACTGCTTGGCTCACCGTGCTTTGAGATTCCACGATCGGTGCACGGCGGTTCCACAGTGCACAGCGGTGCTGAGCTGTCCCGCGGCCTCGCCGCCAAGAACAGGTACAACCTGGCCACGATCGGGTTGTACTTGGTCGTGTGGTGGATCCGTTTCTTCGTTGTCGTGCTGTTCGCGCTGACCGCGTTGGACCTTTATGACCAGTTCAGTTTCGCGGTGATCCTGGTGACCGTGATCGCCGCCCTGCTATTCAACGTCAGCTACTCCGTGCTCGTCGAGCGTGCTATTGGCAGGTTCCGCCCCTTGAGCCCGCAGTCCTGCTCAATCTATGACCCGTATTACTGGTGGCACGAACGGCTGTGGAAGCTGGAAGCGGTGGTGCCGTGGCCTGGCACCCCGTTCAGGAACCTGATCTGGCGACTGCTGGGTGTTCGCCTCGGGCGAGGGGTCTTCGACGACGGCTGCTACATCCCAGAGAAGACGCTGGTCGCCATCGGCGATGGTTGCACGCTCAATGCCAGTAGCGTGATCCAGTGCCACTCGCAGGAGGAAGGCATCTTCACCTCTGACCGCACCACGATCGGCGGCGGCTGCACTGTGGGGATCAACGCCTTCATTCATTACGGCGTGACCATGGGCGACGGCGGGGTGCTCGACGCCGACTCCTTCTTGATGAAGGGCGAGCAGATCGCGTCGCACACCCGGTGGCACGGCAATCCGGCCCGCGAAATGCGGAACGTGGATCCAGTGCCTCGCACCGCGGTTCCCCCCGCCACCACCGCCGCCATCACCACTGCGCCGGCGATAGCGGCATTGAAGCGGCGTCACCCAGTTCCCACCTGCCGCTGTTCTCGGTGGCGCGGCACCTGCGGCACAGCATGACTCGGGCAGCTGCTACACACGTCCATGTGACGGTGGGGGAGGCTCGTGCCC
>JALZDU010000359.1 GCA_030862405.1 Actinomycetota bacterium
ATTGCCGCCTGCTGGAGGCTGCCGGCCTTGAGGTCGACGAGTCCGGTTTGACCGGTGAGTCGGTGCCGGTGGACAAGTCGGTGGCGCCGACGGCGGCGCAGGCACTCGCCGATCGGCGCTGTACGCTTTACCAGGGCACCGTGATCGCGGCTGGCAACGCCGTCGGCCTGGTGGTGGCAACCGGCGAGCGCACCGAGGTCGGCCGCACCGCGCGGCGCACCGGTGAGGAGCCGCCCAGCAGCGGGGTGTCGGTCCGGCTACGGTCGCTGATGAGGACCACGCTGCCGATCTCGGTGGGCTCCGGCGTGGTGCTGCTCGCTACCGGCCTGCTACCCGGGCAGCCGATCACCCAGTCGCTGAGCAGCGCAGTGTCCCTCGCCGTCGCGGCGATTCCGGAGGGCCTGCCCTTCGTCGCGACCGTGGCCGAGCTCGCCGCCGCCCGCGGGCTTTCCGCCTGGGGCGCGCTGCCGCCGAAGTCATCGAGCGGTTGCTCATCCGCCTGGGGCAGGCCCTCTTTGTGAAACCAGCCGTCGCCACCGCCTGATCCAATCGAGCGCTGGGCTCTGGTACCCGACGGCGTCACGGGTCCTTTCGGCGACTGGCCATTGCCGATCGAACGGCCGGGGGCTCGTGAGGGCTCGCGGGGTCTACCCACAACTGTTCCACTGGCGACAGACCGCTCGCCTGCGGGTAAGCAGGTCGCCCGAGGATTCTTTTCAATGGTCGAATCCCGTGGGCGCAGCGTAGTTGTGGTGTTGCGCGCAGTTCGACCTCATTTGGTATCATAGCGGTAGCGCTCGGTGCAATTTCCACGCTCTTTTGAGGCGATGTCTACGTCATTCAGGTGACCCGCTAGCCATGAAGACCAAAAATGTTCTACCTTGAGTGGGCGTGAGCGGATAGCACTCTCTGATTGCGCAAACGGTCGATCCGGGTCACTAACCCGGAGAAGCTCGCCGGACACCTCCCCCCTCGGTCCGGCGCCGCCGCGCCGCAGCGGGCAAGGCCCCCAGTTTCCTGCTGCGGCGCGGCAATCCAATCCTGACCATTCTGCCCCCGCGACTGACTCGCCCATTGCGCGTCCGTGATCAGTATTCACATAGAGGCGAAGAGGTTCGCGCACGTCGGCTCAGGCACGGAGTCAGGGCCCGATCAGCGGCGCCGTTCACTCACTGTTTACCCCCAATTGGTTACTTGGTTCCTATTCCGTCATGTTTAGCACTAACGATCGTCCATATGGCGCGGGTGCAGTACTACCATGATGTGGCCGCACCCCAGGCACGCGAGCTCTTACCTGCCGCATTCGCGATTGTGCGCAATGGCGTCGGGGAAGTTCTGCTCGTGCGCCGGGCCGACGACGGTTACTGGGAGTTGCCCGGCGGCCGGATCGAAGTCGGGGAGTCCGCCTCGGCGGCCGTGGTGCGTGAAGTCGCCGAGGAGGCCGGCGTCACCATCAAAGTCACCGGGTTCTCCGGGCTGTACAGCGATCCGGGGCACGTGCTGGCCTATCCGCACGGGGACAGGATTTACCAGCAGTTCGCGGTGTGCTTCCACGCCTTCACCCCAGCCCGTGACGCCCAGCCCGATCACCACGAGGCAAGCGCAGCAGCGTGGTTCGATCCCGAAAAGGCAAGGCAGCTGGCCATGCATCCAGCAATGCGCCAGCGCCTGGCCGACGCACTGGGTAACCCGGACCGGGCGCACTTCGACTAGCCAATGTTGCCGTCACCGGGCAGTGATGATCGCCTCTGGTGTTGACTCCTCCGTCCGGGCATGGATGCGTGACGGTGAGCGGCTGATCGGGTAGGCCTGCACTCATGGCTAAGGGCAACGGCGTGACCACGATGCGAGAGACCGAGCGCAAGTACGAGGGGATCGAGGGGCTGGAGCTGCTCGATCCGGCTGGGCTGCTCGGTTTTGACAACGCGACCGGTCCGGATGAGCAGGACCTGGAGGCGGTGTACTTCGACACCGCCGATTTGCGCCTGGTGCGGGCCGGGGTGACGTTGCGACGCCGGGAGGGCGGGTCCGACGAGGGATGGCATCTGAAGTTTCCGGCGGGCAAGGACAGCCGTGATGAGCTGCGGCTACCGTTGGGACGTGCCGCCCGCCGCCCACCGGCCGAGCTGGTCGCACTCACCCGGGTGTACACCCGCGGTGGCGTGCTGGCCCCGGTTGCTGAGCTGAACACCCGCCGGCGCCGCTGGGTGCTCGCCGATTCCCGCGGGCGGTCGCTGGCAGAACTGGTTGATGACCACGTGCGCGCCCGAACCATGGGTGAGCAGGCCACGGCCGTGTCATGGCGTGAGGTGGAGGTCGAGCTTGGTGAGCACGGCCAGCGGGCGCTGCTGGACCGGATCGAGCGCCGGCTGCTCAAGGCCGGCGCGCAGCGTGCGGGCTCGGCGTCGAAGCTGGGTCGGCTGCTGGCCGACCGGATGCCGCCCAGCGTCGCCACGCCAACCCCCGCTTCTGCTCGCACTGCTGGGGACGTGGTGCTGGCGTACTTGTGGGAGCAGGTCGAGCGGCTGCGCCGGTACGACCCCCTGGTGCGCCAGGACGCCCCGGACGCGGTCCACCAGATGCGCGTCGCTGCCCGCCGGATGCGCAGCGCACTGCAGGCATTCGGTCGGATCCTCGACCGCGACCAGACTCGTGAGCTGACCGAGGAGCTGAAGTGGGTGGCCGGGGAGCTGGGTGGGGCCAGGGACGCGGAGGTGATGGCCGAGCGGTTCGCAGCGCTCCTCGCGGAGCTCCCCAAGGAGCTCAAGCTCGGACCGGTCGACGCCGCGGTCACTCGTTCATTTGCGCGCCGGCAGGCCGACGCCCGCGAGGTTGCCGTGGCCGCCCTGGACAGCGAGCGTTACCTCGCCCTGCATGAC
Source organism: Actinomycetota bacterium (assembly GCA_030862405.1). Classification (GTDB taxonomy): domain Bacteria; phylum Actinomycetota; class Actinomycetes; order Mycobacteriales; family Pseudonocardiaceae. The sequence goes on from JALZDU010000359.1 coordinate 2,880, forward strand.
CGGATCGACGCGTTGCTGGCCGCGCCGCCGGTCACCGCCCGCGCCAGGCGCAAAGCCAAGCGCGAGCTACCGAAAAGCGTCCGGCGGGCTTACCGCCGCGTCGAATCCCGCATGGCCGACGCGGATCGTCAGCCAGCCGGCCAGCAGCGCGATCTCGCGCTCCACGAAACCCGCAAGGCCGCCAAACGGCTGCGCTATGCCACCGAGGCCGTCGAGCCCACGGTGGGTAAGCCGGCCGCGCGGCTGCGCAAGCGCCTCAAGGCTGTCCAGGAACTGCTCGGTGAGCACCAGGACACTGCTGTGTCACGGCCAGTGCTGCGCGAGCTCGCCGCCCAAGCCCACCTCGAGGGCGGAAACGGCTTCACCTACGGCCTCATGTACGCAACTGAGGCCACCCGCGGCGACCAGGTGGAGAACGACCTCCCACGAGCGTGGAAGCAGATGCGCAAAAGCAAGAACATCGCCTGGCTGGAGAAGTGAGTGCGCCGTATGCGGCCAGGAGTTAACTATTCTGGCGGATGAACTCGTCCACCATCGGCAGCGCTATGGCACAGATCGCCACAACCAGTACCGACAATTCCCGGCACTGAAGATGACCCAAGAACCCACCGAGAGCGGTGCGCAAGGCTGGTAGCGTCGAGTGATATGGCGCTCACACTCACTAGCTCAGCCTTCGCCGACAACGAGTTCATTCCTGTCGAGCACACCTGTGACGGCGACAACGTGTCGCCCCCGCTGGAGTGGTCGCAGGTCCCGGAGGGCACCGCTGAGTTGGTCCTGCTCTTCGAAGATCCTGATGGGCCGGGAGGCACGTTCGTGCAGTGGGTCCTCTTCGGACTCGATCCCGCCAGTGGTGGGCTGCAGGAGGGCAAGGTGCCCGCCGGAGCTATTGGCGGCAAGAATGACTATGGCCGCACGGATTGGGCCGGACCATGCCCCCCGATCGGCAAGCCGCACCGCTTCATCTTCACCCTGCTCGCGCTGTCGGAGCCCAGCGGCCTGGCCGAGGGCGCCAGCCCTCGCAATCATTTACCGCAGGCGCTGTCGGGCAAGGTGCTGGCCCAAGCGCAACTCACCGGTAAGTACGCCCGCCAGCGCTGAGTCACGCTTCTCAGGCAGTGAGACCGGGATCAGCTCGAAGGCGGTTGCGAGGCGGGCACCATGTCGCGCAGAACCATCGGCCTGTAGGTCTCGGCATGCGGGCATCCTTCCGCGCGTCCCGCAGTCGACAGCTGCGACGATGTCGCCCACGAGCTCGCCCGGCGGTCGACCCTCCTCGAGCGTCTAGTGATTTTTAGTTAGCCTAACCTGTATATTAACCCATTCAGGCATCCCTCAATCGGGTTAGGGGCTGCGGACTGTACGAGCTGGAGGAGAGGGATGTTCGCGAGCTTGCCCGCCGCACAGGGGCGATCGCGATGAGCCGGGACGTCTTTCTGCAACCTCGTGGTGCGCTCGGCGCGGCGCTGCCCTACAACAACGTGCTCAGCGTGCCGTTCGCCATTGACCGGATGCCGCCGCCGCTGCAGGCGGTCGTTGACGGCGACCCGGATACTGCGGTGCCCACGGACTGAAAGCGTTGTCGATGGCGCCCGCCGGCGCCGGACGAGGATGGAGGCCGTGACAGCAGCGCCGGATACCCGTCGGGCGGCCCAGGACCCACCGTCGCGCGCACGCGATCCGCGGCGCGTGACGGTCATGCTCGCCGGACTCGCCGGACTGGCCGGACTGGTGGCTGTGGTGAGCGCGCTGCTGATGCCGTTCGCCCCGGTGTTGGTCAACGAGCCGACGGTGAGCTGGCCGCGCGACCCTGCTCGTCCCGAGTCGACGCTGCTGTCGATCACCGCGTACCGCCCGCTCGCGCTCGATGTGCGGTTCAGCTGCGACGTCGCCCGGATCGCGCAGGCGAGCGGTTCCGGCGTTGTCGTCTCGACCGCGCTGCCGGAGTCCCCGCAGGCCAGCTCCACGGCGATGACCGTCATCGCGTCCGGTGACCGCGTGCAGGTACGCGCGTTGGACCGGCTGCTGCTCGACCAGCCGCTGCCTGCCGGGCCGTGCGAGTACCGGATCACCGGGAGCAGCGCCGGACTGCCCAGCTACGTGCGCCCGTCGCTGGGCCCCGTCGACCCGGCGAGCGCGCCGGACCTCGACGCGTTCGCCGGGCCCGACAACGCCGAGCTCATGATCAGCCGCGACGGCCGTGACC
>JALZDU010000369.1 GCA_030862405.1 Actinomycetota bacterium
GCGTTCGGCCGCCACCCCGAGGAAAGCCGCGACCAGCCCGCCGGCGACCATCACCAGCGCGGCGAGCAGGTAACCGAGGAAAAGCTTGAACGGTTGTGTGCCGTCACCGATGAGCGATCCGTAGATGACCGGACCAAGCGCGCCGAAACATTGCGCTATGGCAAAGAACACCGCGATCGCTTTTGCCCGCACCTCGAGCGGGAAGATTTCGCTGACCGTCAGATAAGCGGCGCTGGCGCCGGACGAGGCGAAGAAGAAGATCACGCACCAGGCGAGCGTCTGGGTAATCGCGGTGAGCAACCCCGCGTTGAAAAGGAAAGCGGTGATTCCAAGCAGGACGCCTGAGGTGATATACGTGCCGGCGATCATCGTCTTGCGGCCGATCGTATCGAAGAGGTGGCCGATAGTCAGCGGACCGATCAAGTTGCCGACGGCGAAAGCGATGAGAAACAACGGAGCCGACGTCGAGGGCACGCCATAAAACGTGCCCAGCACTAGAGTGTAAGTGAAGAAAATCGCGTTGTACAGGAACGACTGGCTGATCATCAGCGACGCGCCAAGCACGGCCCGGCCGGGGTACTCCCGGAACAGCACCCGGATGAGCGCGAGATAACCGATCTGATCGGTGGGCCGAAGTTCGATCGCCTTGGCCTGGTCCACCGGCGGCAGCGTCCTGCCGGACTGCTCCACCTCATGCTCGATGTGGGAGATGGACTGTTCGGCGGCCTGCTCGCGACCGTTCATCACCTGCCATCGGGGGCTCTCCGGGAGGTTGCGCCGCACCAGCAGGATCACCACTCCCAGCACCGGGCCGATCAAGAAGCCGATCCGCCAGCCGATGCTGGGGTCCATCACGTTCAGCAGGATGAAGGTGCCGAGCGTGCCAAGGACCGCACCGGCCCAGTACGTGGCGCTGACTGCGAGGTCGGTCCGGCCGCGATAGCGGGCCGGGATCAGCTCGTCGATTGCGGAGTGGATTGCTGCGTATTCGCCGCCGATGCCCATGCCCGCGATGAAGCGGGTGATGTAGAGGAAAATAATCCAGCCGCCGCTGTTGCCCAGCGTCAGCGCGGTCAGTCCACTGCCGAAGAGATAAACGCCGAGGGTAAGCATGAACAAGTTGCGGCGCCCCAGTTTGTCCGAAAGCCAACCGAAGAACAGGGCGCCGACCACTTCACCTAAAAGGTACACCGTCGCGATGAGCCCGATCGCCGCCGAGGACAAGTTGAGTGTCTCGGGTTTGTTCAGGATGTCCGCGATAGCCGCCGCAACCGTGATCTCGAGGCCGTCGAGAATCCACGCCACCCCGAGCGCGGCCACCATCCGGGAATGGAACGGCGACCACGGCAACCGGTCGATCCTCGCGGGGATCAAGCTGCGTACCGCACCCGGCGTCAGCTGGCTTGCGGTGGTCATCGGTACCTCCCCCGAGTGAACGGCCACATGGGGAATACCACACGAGTGGTTGGTCCGCACCGAGTACGCCAGAGGAGACTTGAGATCCTGAGACGGTGAGCGAGACGCGCGACGAGGGCTCGCGGCCCTTCGGAGTCCGGTCCGCGGCGGTGCGCCGGTGGCGGCGGCGGCTGGCCGACGAGCGCGAGGAGGCCAAGGTCTACCGCGACCTCGCGGCCCGGCGCTGCGGGGAAGAGCGGGAGATCCTGCTCGGATTGGCCGAAGCCGAGGAGCGGCACGCCGCGCATTGGCAACGCTTGCTCGGCGACGAGGCGGGGCCCATCCGTCGTGGTGATCTCCGCATGCGGCTGCTGGCCTTCCTGGCCCGGCGGTTCGGCTCGGTCTTCGTGCTTGCGCTGGCCCAGCGTGCCGAGGGTCGGTCGCCCTACGCCACCGATGCGGACGCCACGGCTGCGATGGCGGCCGACGAGCGCATCCACGCCGAGGTCGTGCGCGGGCTGGCGGCCCGGGGCCGGTCGCGAGTGTCGGGCACCTTCCGCGCCGCCGTCTTCGGCGCCAACGACGGCCTGGTCAGCAACCTCGCCCTGATAGTGGGCGTCACCGGAGGGGGTGCGACCGCGAACACGGTGCTGCTCACCGGCTTGGCGGGGCTGCTGTCGGGGGCGCTGTCGATGGGGGCCGGTGAGTACCTTTCGGTGCGCTCGCAACGGGAGCTGCTGGCGGCCTCGACCCCCGACCCGCAGACCCGGCATCTGCTGCTCCACCTCGACGTGGAAGCCAACGAACTCGCTCTGGTCTACCGGGCCCGGGGGCTGCCGGCCGAGGAGGCCCAGCGGCGCGCAGAAGCAGTGCTGCGCAACCACTCCATCACGTCCACTGGTGCCCCGAAAGACAGCCCGGAGGATGACCAGCACGAGGTTGTGGGCACCGGGCTCGGCGCAGCGCTGTCGAGCTTTGCCTTCTTCGCCTCCGGAGCCGCGGTACCCGTGCTGCCGTTCCTGGTGGGGCTCACCGGCGCTGCGGCGCTCATCGCGGCCATGGTGCTGGTCGGGCTCGCGCTCACGCTCACCGGTGCCACCGTCGGGCTGCTCTCGGGCGGCCCCCCCGTGCGCCGCGCCCTACGCCAGCTCGCCATCGGCGCCGGCGCCGCCACCACCACGTATGCACTGGGCGTCCTGTTCGGCGCGACGCTGGGCTGATCACCGCATTCAGCGGGCTCAGCGTGGTTACTGGGTACTTGATAGCCCCGCTCAGCCCGCTGAATGCGGATGTGGACCGCGAGCTCGCTGCCAGGAGGTTCGGATCTCCTGTTCGGCCTCAGTGCGGCCGACCCACTGGGCGCCCTCGACGCTCTTGCCCGGCTCCAGTGCCTTGTACACCTCGAAGAAGTGCTGGATCTCCAGCCGGTAGAACTTGTCGAGGTCGTCAACGTCGCGCAGGTGTTCCAGCCGTGGATCACCGGTGGGCACGCAGAGCACCTTGTCGTCGCCGCCCATCTCGTCGCGCATCTGAAACATGCCGACCGCCCGGCAGCGGATCAAACAGCCGGGGAAGGTGGGTTCTTGCACCAGCACCAGCGCGTCCAGCGGATCACCGTCCGCGCCGAGGCTGTCGTCGATAAAACCGTAGTCAGCCGGGTACTGGGTGGCTGTGAATAGCATGCGATCGAGCCGGATGCGACCGCTCTTGTGGTCCATCTCGTACTTGTTGCGCGTGCCCTTGGGGATCTCGATAGTGACGTCGAACTCCACTCGGGCGACGGTAGCGCAGTGAGGCCGTCTCCGGCGCAGCCCTAACAACGCTCTATTTTTTCTCAAGCACGCACTGCTGAGCAGAGGTAAGGAGATCACTCGTTGCCAGGACTTGGTAGCCGGATCGGTGCCACGCTGCAGCTGCCGGCCCAGCGCGGTAAGCGGGTCGCGGTGGTCGTCGCCGTCCTGGTGTTCGCGACGGGCGCCGGGACCGGCGTCGGGTTCGGCGCCCCGGCGCTGGTCAGGCACCTGAACGCGGACGATGCGGTGGTGGCGATGCCACCACCCGCGCCGGTGATCCCGCATCCGGTGTTGCGCCCAGTTGCCCTCGATGCCCCGGCTCCGACCCGCTCAGGAGTCGGTGCGGTTCTCGACCCCCTGGTTGCGGCCGGCGGGCTGGGTACGTTGTCCGGTCAGGTGGTCGACCCGACGACCGGCACGGTGCTCTGGCAGCGGGATCCGGGCATGGCTCTGGTGCCTGGATCGACCGCCAAGCTTGTTACCTGCGCGGCTGCCCTGCTCGCTCTGGACCACCAGGCGCGGTTGCGTACCACCGTGCTGACCGGCTCCGAGCCCGGCACCGTCGTGCTGGTCGGCGGCGGCGATCCGACGCTGTCCGCGGCACAACCCGGCACGGTGACCGTCTACCCCGGTGCGGCGCGGCTGGACGACCTGGTCGACCAGGTACAGGCGGCCGTCGCCGGCCCGGTGGATCGGGTCCTGGTCGACGTGCACCGATACGTCGGCGACTCGATGGCGCCGGGTTGGTTGCCCGCCGACGTGGCCGGCGGATATATCGCGCCGATCGAACCGGTGATGCTCGACGGGGCCCGCACCGATCCCACCCAGGAGGTGTCACCCCGAGCCGCGGAGCCGGCGACCGCCGCGGCGGCGGAACTGGCCCGCCGGCTGGGAGCCGACCCCGACGCGGTCACGTTGGGCAGCGCCCCGCCCGGGGCCGCGGTGCTCGGTGTGGTGTCGTCCCCCCCTGTTGAGGACCTGGTCGCCACCACGCTGAGCGCGTCGGACAACGTGCTCGCCGAGGTACTGGCCCGCGAGGTGGCCCGCGCAACCGGTGCGCAGCCGTCGTTCTCCGGGGCGACGCAGGCGATTCTCACCTTGTTGAGCGAGTACGGGTTCGACGTCAGCCGCGCCACTCTGACCGATGGCAGTGGGCTGTCAGTGCAAGATCAGATCCCGGCGAGGCTGCTCACCGACCTGCTCAGCGCAGCCGCCGACCCTGACGAGACCCAGCAGCGAACCGCCGCCCTGCGACCGATGCTGGTAGGACTGCCGGTGGCCGGAAGCAGCGGCACACTGGCCGGGCGCTACGCCGGGCCCACCGCCGGCGGCCGGGGCTGGGTCCGGGCCAAGACGGGGACCCTAACCGGCGTCAACAGCCTCGCCGGCACCGTGCTGGACGCCGAAGGGCGGGTGCTGGTGTTCGCCCTGCTGTCCAATGGGCCCAACCCAGTGGCGGTCCGTCCGAAGCTGGATGCCCTGGCTGCGACACTGCGATCCTGCGGTTGCCGCTAGTGCGCTGTTACCGTCGGAACTATGGGATATCCCGCGCTGGACACATCGCCGGTATCCGGGGACGCTCGGCAAGCCCCTACCGGCTCCCCGATCGACTGGGCTGTTGCGGCGGTCACCGCTCAACGCCTGCTGCCAGCCGGGCCTGTGGTGCCGGCCGAAGAGGCGGCGGCGGCGGTGCGCCAGTTACGCGAACTTTCGATCACTGCTGAGCAGCACGTGCGGGAGCTGACCGGGCTGCATGACGGCCATCCACCGCTGCCCGCTGATGTGGTGGACCGCCCGGGGTGGGTGCTAGCCGCGACGGAGGGTCTGGCTCGGCTGCTGGCTGACTACCGGGTTCCCGACGTGCGGGCGCGCCGGCTGCTGGCCACCACCGCAGGTGTGCAGACCGGGGTCGCGCTGGCGTTCCTCGGCTCTCGGGTACTGGGGCAGTACGACCCGTTCGGTGGACCGCCCGAAGACCCGGGACGGTTACTGCTGGTAGCCCCCAACGTGATCACCATTGGTTCGACGCTGCAAGTCCCGGCCGATGAATTTCAGATGTGGGTGTGCCTGCACGAGGCCACTCACCGGCTGCAGTTCAGCGCTGTGCCGTGGTTACGCACGTACTTCGCTACCCAGGTACAGGCTTTCGTCGCGGCCGCGGAGGACCCGGAGACCGTGGCCAAGATGGTCGGCAGGTTGCCCGCGGCGTTGCGCGGTGCTCGGCGCGGGGAGGCATCGGACGCGCTCGGTGTGCTCGCCCTGCTCCAGGGCCCCGAACAGCGCGCGGTGCTGGAGCGGCTGCTTGCGCTGGCCACCTTGCTGGAGGGGCACGCCGACCATGTGATGGACGCCGTCGGACCGTCGGTGGTGCCTTCGGTGCGGCTGATCCGTCAGCGGTTCACCGCCCGGCGGCAGGGCGGCGGTCTCGGCGAGCGGGTGCTACGGGCATTGCTGGGCGTCGACGCCAAGCTGCGCCAGTACGCCGAAGGTGCGGCGTTCACCCGACATGTGGTGAACGTGGTCGGCATGGACGGGTTCAATGCAGTGTGGACTTCGCCCGAGACACTGCCCACCCGCGCCGAGATCATCGACCCGGCAGCGTGGCTGTACCGAATGACCTGAGGCCGCACCCGGCGATCAGCGAGGTGCGTGCCGCGGTCCGCCGGTTCCTCACCGCGCACCGGACCGCAGATGTGGTTGCGGTGGCCTGCTCTGGAGGCGCCGACTCCCTGGCGCTGGCCGCCGCCACCGTGCACTGTGCTGGGCGGCTCGGCGTAGCGGTGCACGGTCTGGTCGTCGACCACGGCCTGCAGCGGGGATCCGGGTCGGTGGCGCAGACCGCCGCCCAGGCGCTACGCGGGCTCGGTTGTACCGCTGTCCGGGTGCTCCACACCACGGTGGAAGGTCCGGGTGGTCCGGAGGCGGCAGCTCGCCGGGCCCGGTACGCGGCACTGCGCGCGGCCGCGCCGGCCGGGTCGCTGGTGTTGCTCGGGCACACCCTCGACGACCAGGCCGAAACTGTTCTGCTGGGGCTGGGGCGCGGCTCTGGACCCCGATCGGTAGCCGGAATGCGGGAGTTTGTCCCGCCCTGGGGCCGCCCGCTGCTGGGTGTGCGCCGGGCCGTCACCGCCGCGGCGTGCAGTGCGCTGGGCCTGGTCCCGTGGGTCGACCCACATAACGCCGAACCCCGGTTCCAGCGAGTACGGTTGCGCACCGAGGTGCTGCCGCTGCTGGAGGATGTGCTGGCCGGGGGAGTGGCGTCGGCTCTGGCTCGCACGGCCCGCCAGTTGCAGGAAGATCTCGACCTGCTTGACCGCCAGGCTGAGGCGTTGTTGACGAAGGCGTTGGACATCGCCCCGTTGGACGTCGCCGGGTTGAATGCCACGGGGTTGAATGCCACGGGGTTGGACGTGACGGTGCTGGTGCAGGCCCCGGCCGCGTTGCGCCGCCGGGTGCTGCGGCGCTGGTTGCTCGACGCCGGGGTCACCGAGCTGACCGACGCCCACCTGCGCACGGCAGACGACCTCATCGGCCACTGGGCGGGCCAGGGCGCGGTGCGGTTACCGGGGGATGTCGAGCTGTTCCGAGCGCATGGAAGGCTGCAGCTTTCCTGAGGCCAGCTTTCCTGAGGTCCGCACACCCCCGAGGGGGAATCCCGTGGTGTATCCGGGTGACATCGGCTCCGTGCTCGTCACCGAGGAGCAGCTCCGATGCCGCATTGCGGAGCTCGCCGAGCAGATCGCCACCGACTTTCGGGTCGAACACAGCGTGGGCGACCTGCTGCTCGTCGGTGTGCTCAAAGGCGCGGTGATGTTCATGACCGACCTCGCCCGGGCGCTGCCGATCCCGGTGCAGCTGGAATTCATGGCGGTCGCCTCGTACGGCTCGGCGACGTCCTCCTCGGGCGTCGTTAGGATCCTCAAGGACCTTGACCGCGATATCTCCGGTCGCAACGTGCTGATCGTGGAGGACATCATCGACTCCGGCTTGACGCTGTCCTGGCTACTGCGAAACCTCGCGTCCCGCCGCCCAGCCTCGTTGGAGGTGTGCACGCTGCTGCGCAAGCCGGGTGCGATCGCGATTGAAGTGCCAGTGCGCTACATCGGCTTCGACATCCCCAACGAGTTCGTCGTCGGTTACGGCTTGGACTACGGTGAGCGGTACCGCGATCTACCCTACATCGGCACCCTCAACTCCAAGGTCTACACCGACTAGCGGTTCCCAACATGCCCTGCGGTGGTGTACGCCGGGTACGGCCGTCTGTTGCACAGCCGAGGTGCGACCCAAGTGCCTAAGGGAACACTGTGCGCCCAGGGGAACACTGCGGGGGGTTCCACCGTTGACCGGGCATCGGCTCCGGTTCGTCCGGGACCGGCGGGCGGACCCGCCCGGTAGGGTGGATCGAACGGGAGCGGTCTGCTGTCCTGCAGTGTCCTTGGACGGTGGGTCCCTACCATCGACGTCAGCTCAGGAGGGTTGAGGCCGCCGAGGGCCGTAGCCGAATGGACCGCAAGAAATTACTCCGCAACCCGTTGCTGTGGGTCGTGGCCGGGTTGCTGCTCTATTACGCATTCAGCTTCCTCCTCGACGACACCCGCGGGTACACCAAGATCACCACATCGCAGGCGTTGGAGCAGCTTGCCTCGCGCAACGTCACGCAGGCGACGCTTGAGGACAAGGAGCAGCGGCTGCGCCTCACGCTGGAGCGCCCGGTTCAGGGCAGCACTCAGGTGCTCACCCAGTACCCGGCGCAGAGCACCGACGAGATCGCCACGGCGTTACGCGATTCACAGATCGCCCAAGGCTGGGACACCAAGGTCACCCAGCAGTCCCTGCTGTTCCAGGTGCTGATCTATCTCATCCCGCTGGGCCTGCTGCTCCTGCTGCTGCTGTGGATGATGAACAACGCCCAGGGTGGCGGAAACCGGGTGCTCAACTTCGGCAAGTCCAAGGCCAAGCAGCTGACCAAGGACATGCCCAAGACGACCTTCTCGGACGTCGCGGGCGCGGAGGAAGCCGTCGAGGAGCTTGAGGAGATCAAGGACTTCCTCGCCAACCCTGCCCGTTACCAGGCGCTCGGCGCCAAGATTCCCAAGGGCGTGCTGCTCTACGGTCCCCCCGGCACCGGTAAGACATTGCTGGCCCGGGCCGTGGCTGGCGAGGCCGGCGTGCCGTTTTACTCCATTTCCGGTTCGGACTTCGTGGAGATGTTCGTCGGTGTGGGTGCCAGCCGCGTTCGGGATTTGTTTGAGCAGGCCAAGCAGAACGCCCCGTGCATCATCTTCGTCGACGAGATCGATGCGGTGGGCCGCCAGCGCGGTGCCGGACTCGGCGGCGGACACGACGAACGGGAGCAGACCCTCAACCAGCTGCTGGTCGAGATGGACGGTTTCGACGCTCGCGGCGGCATCATCCTCATCGCCGCGACCAACCGCCCGGACATCCTGGACCCGGCGTTGCTGAGACCAGGCCGCTTCGACCGGCAGATCCCGGTCGCTGCGCCGGACATCCGCGGCCGTCTCGCGATTCTGGAGGTGCACTCCAAGGGCAAGCCGCTGAGCCCCGACGTCGACCTGCATGGGTTGGCCAAACGCACCGTGGGCTTCTCCGGAGCCGATCTGGCCAACGTAATCAACGAGTCCGCGCTGCTCACCGCCCGGGAAGGCGGCCAGGTCATCAATGGCGTTGCACTGGAGGAGGCGGTCGACAGGGTGATCGGCGGTCCTCGCCGCAAGAACCGGATCATCTCCGAGCGGGAGAAGAAGATCACTGCTTACCACGAGGGTGGGCACGCGTTGGCGGCTTGGGCAATGCCCGACATCGATCCGGTGTACAAGTTGACGATCTTGCCTCGTGGACGCACCGGCGGGCACGCGCTAGTGGTCCCCGAGGACGACAAGCAGATGATGACCCGATCCGAAATGATCGCCCGACTGGTGTTCGCACTGGGCGGACGTTCGGCGGAGGAACTGGTGTTCCATGAGCCGACCACCGGGGCGTCCTCGGACATCGAGCAGGCCACCAAGATCGCCCGTTCGATGGTCACCGAGTACGGGATGAGTGCCCGGCTCGGTGCGGTGAAGTACGGCCGCGAGCAGGGCGACCCGTTCCTCGGCCGCTCCGCAGGCCAGCAGCCGGACTACTCACTGGAGGTTGCGCACGAGATCGACGAGGAGGTGCGGGCGCTCATCGAGGCGGCGCACACCGAGGCGTGGGAGATCCTCAACACCTATCGGGACATCCTGGACGAGCTGGTTGTGGAACTGCTGGACAGGGAGACGCTCCAGCGCAAGGACCTTGAGCGGGTCTTTGACCGGGTGGAGAAGCGCCCGCGGATCACTGCGTTCAATGACTTCGGCGGGCGTACCCCTTCGGATAAACCACCGATAAAGACGCCCGGAGAGCTGGCCAAAGAGCGGGGGGAGCCGTGGCCACCGCATTCTGAGCCGCAGCCCACCCCGGTGGGTGTGCTGCCGGGTGCCAGCGACGTGCCCGGTGGCCCGCCGCACGGTGCTCCAGGTCAGCCCGGCCCCAACGGTGCGGGCCCGCATACTCCAGTTCAACAGGCGGGGGACCGCCCGGCGGGGGAAGTCAACGGCGAGGTGCCTGGGCATCCGGTGCCGGGCTCCTCGCAGCTCGGATTCCCTCATCCGCGGTCCTACCCTTCGTCACCGCGCGAGCCTGGTGCCCCGCCACAGGAGCCCAGCAGTGGTCCTAGCTCGCCGAACTCCGGCCCGCCGAACTATGGCGCCCCACCGGGATGGCGACCGGCCACGCAACCGCCCGCTCCGGCCTGGCGACCCGCGCCGCCCAGTGGTCCACCGTCTCAGCCAAAACAGGGCCCGTCGACTGGTCCGCCCGAAACGCGCACGGATGAGCAGTCGGGTTTTTGGTTCGGTGAGGACGGTGGTCGCCGCCCGCGGGACGGGGATCGCTGAGGCACCGGACTCGGGAGTTACCGTCCCAGCGATGACCAGCACCGTCGGTTCCGATTCCCAGTCCGGCGTATCCCAGTCCGGTATGTCTCAGTCCGGCGTGGACTCGCGCCAGGCTTTCGACCATGCCCGCGCCGAGGCAGCCGTGCGGGAGCTGCTGATCGCTTGCGGCGAAGATCCAGATCGGGAGGGGTTGCGGGAGACTCCGGCGCGCGTCGCGCGGGCCTACAAAGAGATGTTTGCCGGGCTGTTCGTGGACCCCGATACGGTGCTGGAGCGAACCTTCGACGAGGGACACGACGAGCTTGTGCTGATCAGGGACATCCCGATGTACAGCCAGTGCGAGCATCACCTGGTGCCCTTTCACGGATCGGCACACGTCGGGTACATCCCCAATGCCCAGGGCAGGGTGACCGGGTTGTCCAAGCTGGCTCGGCTGGTCGACCTCTACGCCAAGCGCCCGCAGGTGCAGGAGCGGCTCACCTCGCAGATCGCCGACGCGCTGGTACGTAACCTGCAGCCGCGGGGCGCCATCGTCGTGATCGAGGCGGAGCACCTGTGTATGGCGATGCGCGGCATCCGCATGCCCGGATCGATCACCACGACGTCGGCCGTCCGGGGGCTGTTCAAGACCAGCGCGTCATCCCGCGGCGAGGTGCTGCAACTGATGATGCGGAGATGATGGTGCACCCGGCGCTTCCCGATCCTGGCCGCTGCGTCGTGATGGGCGTCCTCAACGTCACGCCCGACTCCTTCAGCGATGGCGGGCGCTACCTGGACCACGACGACGCCGTGGCCCACGGCTTGACGCTGCGCGCGCAGGGCGCCGACCTGATCGATGTCGGGGGCGAGTCGACCCGCCCGGGGGCCCAGCGCGTCGATGCGCCGACCGAGATCGCTCGGGTGGTACCGGTGCTGCGTGACTTGGCCACTCACGGCGTGCCGTGCAGTGTGGACACCACCCGCGCGGCGGTAGCCGAGGCGGCCCTGGAAGCCGGCGCGATTATGGTCAACGACGTCTCGGGCGGTCTCGCTGATCCCGCGATGGCGCCGATGATGGCCCGCTGCCGGGTGCCGTGGGTACTCATGCACTGGCGCGGGCACAGCGACCGGATGGATGAGCTGGCCTCCTATCAGGATGTCGTTGCCGACGTCCGCGCTGAGCTGGTGGCCCGGGTGGACGCCGCGGTGCTCGCCGGTGTGGACCCCGGTGCGCTGGTGCTGGATCCCGGACTCGGTTTCGCCAAGACGGCGGCGCACAACTGGGCACTGCTGGGCCACCTGACCGTGCTGACCGGTCTGGGATTCCCGGTGCTCCTCGGTGCATCCCGTAAGCGGTTCCTGGCTGCCCTGTTGGCCGGCGCGGACGGCAGCCCACGCCGCGCCGAGGATCGGGAGATCGCAACGGCGGCGGTGTCCGCGCTTGCCGCGGCTGCGGGGGTCTGGGGGGTACGGGTGCACGACGCAGCGGCCTCTCGCGACGCCGTCGCGGTCGCGGCAGCCTGGCAGCTCGGTGCGGCGAAGTGCGCCTCGCGGTGAGCCCCCACAGCGACGGGGACCGGATCTCGCTCACGGGCCTGCGCGTGCATGGCAGGCACGGGGTGCACGAGCAAGAGCGAACGCACGGGCAGGATTTCGTCATCGACGCGACTGTCTGGTTGGATCTCGGTCACGCCGCGGCCACTGATCAGCTATCCGCGACGCTGGACTATGGCGCGCTGGCGCAGCGAGCTGCCCGGATCGTCGCCGGGGAGCCCTGCAACCTGATCGAGACCGTGGCCGCGCGGATTGCCACCGACGTGCTGACCGACCAGCGGGTGCAAGCCGTAGAGGTCACAGTCCACAAACCCACCGCCCCCCTGCCCCTTACTTTCACCGATGTCTCCGTCACCATTCGCCATTCCCGCAGCGGCCTCCCATGAGCGCGTTCTGGAGACAGAACGCAGCGGGCAGGAGTGTGTGATGACTGCGGCAGTGCTGTCGATCGGGTCGAACGTGGGGGATCGATTGGGCTATCTGCAGGGGTGCGTAGCGTTGCTGGGGGACGCGGTGCGGGGTGTGTCACCGGTGTACGCAACCGCACCATGGGGCGGTGTCGAACAGGACGAGTTCCTCAATGCCATCGTGCTGGTGGACGACCCGGACGCCGACCCGCCGGAATGGCTACGACGCGGGCAGCGTTGCGAGGCCGCGGCGCAACGAACCCGCGATGTCCGGTGGGGGCCGCGCACCCTGGACGTGGATGTGATCGACGTGGCGCAGACTCGCTGGAACGAGCCGGACCTCATACTGCCGCACCCGCGGGCCCACCAGCGCGCCTTCGTGCTGGTGCCCTGGCTGGACGTGCAACCCGGCGCGGTGCTTGCCGGTTACGGCACGGTGGACCAGTTGGTGGCCGCGCTGCCGGCCTCCGAGAGGCGCAGTGTGCGGCGCCGCGACGATCTGAACCTGGGATCGTCGTGACCCCCACTCGGGCACGTGACCTGGTCGGTGCTGCCGCCGTCGCGGCGGTACTGGGGAACCTGCTGCTGCAGCTGTCCTATGGCGAGCTGCCCACGTTGCCGACGCTGGCCGGCACCACGCTGTTCGTCTTCGCGGTCGCCGAGGTTGTGCTGGGAACGACGCTGCGGACGCGGATCCGGCAGCGGCCGAGGACCCGACCGGTGCAGGCACTGACTGCCGTGAAAGCGCTTGTGCTGGCCAAGGCGTCCTCGTTGGCCGGTGCCATCACTGGAGGCGCCTGGTTGGGCGTGCTCGGCTATGTGCTGCCGTTGCGATCCGAACTGCAGTCCGCTGCTTCGGACACTGTCACCGCGGCGATCGGGGCGGTGTGCGCGGGGGCGTTGGTGGCGGCGGGGCTGTGGCTGGAGTACTGCTGCCGAACCCCGGATGATCCCGAGGACGCCGCACCGGACCGCTGATCGACATCGGATGTCACTCCGGCTTGCTGCGGACGTCCTGTCATCGCACGATAGCTGCCTGTCACCGCCGGACGCTCACCTCGATGACTGCTTGAGCGGTACGGTGTGCGCCATGTCCGGCCCCGATGAGCCTCCATTGCCGCGTGGGAGCGGTCGGGTCCTGATGCTGGGAACCGTCGTGCTGGCTGCGGCGGCAGCGGTGGTGCTCGCGCTGGGGGCACAGGATGCCCGCCTGCTGAGGCTGGGCCTGATCGCGGCGCTGTGGGCGGCGCTGCTCGGTGCCTTCGCAGCGGCGCGGATACGGCGCGAGATCAGCTCGGACGCCAATCGTGTCGACGAGTTGCGGACGGTCTACCAACTCGAGCTGGAGCGCGAGGTGGCCGCCCGGCGAGAGCACATGCTGACCGTGGAACGGGAGTTGCGCGAGCAGGCTGAGCAGGCCGAGCGGGGTGAGATCGCAGCCCTGCGCGTTGAGCTTGCCGCCATGCGGGCGAACCTCGAGAAGCTGTTAGGCGGGGATCGGCTGGTGGAGCGGCTCGAGCTACGGGCCGAGTCCGCCCGCGTGCTCCCGATGGCTGCCTACCGCCACGCGGTCGGCGACAGCCCCAGCTTCGACGACAGGTGCAGCGCAACCGCAGCGTTGGCAGCGACGGCGAAGGTAGCCCAGGTAGTTCCCCCGCTAATCCCCCAGGTCAATCACAGCCTCACTGCCGCCGGATTGTCGGTGCGGGTTCCCGGTGGTTCAGGCAGTGCAGTGTTCGGATCCCAGGACCTGCGGGACCCGCTGCCCACCTCCGAGTGGCCGGTCAACGAGCGCAACGACACCGCTGCGATCCCTCGCGATGATGCCGAGCTGTGCTTCGGTCCTGGTCGCCGCTACCAGCCGGAACTGGATACCCAGGCCCTACCGCCGGCCGAGCCGGCCAGTTCTTGGCTTCCGGCCCCATGGAACAATGGGATCTCCCAATATCAGGATAATGGTGGGCACGGTGCATCGACTAGGGAACCGCTGGGATCGGACAACAGTGGATTCCACAGCAACGGATTCTCCAATAATGGATCGCACAATAATGGATCGCACAATAATGGATCACACAACAATGGTGGCGGCGCCCGGCGGGTACCTCGAGAGGCATCGGCGGTCGGGGCGCAACGGACGGTGAACGATTTGCTTGCCGCCCACGGGGGAAGTTCGACCCCCCGGCGCAGGCGTAGTCGCGAGGACGGCCCGCAGGCGTAGCCGCACAGACGGCTGAGCCTAGGCTGCGATGCCATGACCCGGTCCGGACCGGCGGTCTGCCGCCCATCGAGGACTCCCCAGGGATACCAGTCGTGGGATCAGCAGCACAGCAGATGGGTACTGCTACCGGTGTTGGGTCTGGTCGCGCTGGCTGTCCCGGGCCTGATCGTGCTCGGTCTCATCAGCACCAACATTGGTGTTGGCGCCGTGCTGGTGGGCGCGATGGCGGCGGTGCTTCCGGTGATTCTGGTGGTCGCAGCGTTCCTGTGGGTGGATCGTTGGGAGCCCGAGCCGTCGCGGTTGCTGTTCGCCGCCTTCCTGTGGGGCGCCGGGGTCTCGGTGCTCGGCGCGGCCATAGTCAACGACACCGCGACGGTGCTCGGGGAGCAGGTGCTGGGCAATGGCGGGGGCGATCTGGTCGGGACGGTGATCTCCGCCCCGATTGCCGAGGAGGCCTTCAAGGGTGCGTTCCTGATCGGCTTGGTATTGTTGCGGCGCCGGGAATTCGACGGCGTGGTAGATGGAATTGTCTATGCCGGATTGACGGCCGCGGGTTTCGCATTCACCGAGAACATCCTCTACTTCGGACGTGCGTTCGCCATCGACGGTTTGATCGGTGAGGGTGGGAGCGTGATCGTCGTATTCATGATACGGGGGGTGCTCTCGCCGTTCGCACATCCGATATTTACCGCGATGATCGGGATCGCCGTGGGGTTGGCGGTCCAGCGGCGCAACCTTTTCGGGTGGGTGCTGGTGCCCTTGGTCGGGTATGTCCCAGCGGTTGTGCTCCACGCGTTATGGAACGCCTCGGCTGGTCTCGGCTTCCTTCCCGGCTTCTACGCCGTGATCATGGTTCCGCTGTTCGGCGGGCTGATCGCGCTGGTGCTCTGGCAGCGTCGCCGGGAGCAGCGGGTGGTTGCCGGGCAGCTGGCCGGGTTCGCCAGCGCGGGGTGGATCGCGCCCACCGAGGTGCCCCTACTGGCCAGCCTGGCCGGTCGGCGAGGTTGGCGCTCCGAGGTGCGCCGTCGCGCTGGAGAGCAGGCCGCTGACGCGGTGCGCGATTACCAGAAGGCGGTCACCGAGCTGGCGTTCCTGTCCGACCGCATGCAACGCGGCACTGTCGGTTCGGAAACCGGACGGTGGCACCACGACACACTGGCAGCGCTGATGGCCGCGCGGGAGCGAGCGGTCCGTGCCCCGCAGACACCGCCTCCGGTTCCAATGTTCGCGCCGCCGATAAGCAGCTCTTGGCGTCCGGCGGGTGAAGCTGCTCACCTGGAACGGCGCGAACCACTCCAGCAGGGCTAGCCTGCGGCCACGGAAGTCCGGTACCCGCAGCGATGGCGGGACTGGAACGTCTGGAGGACGGCGATGGCGACGATGCCGCGGTCGGGACCGCTTGTGTCCGGGGACGTGATCGGCCGCCCCGCTCGGTTGGCGGTGGGCGTGGTCTCTGCCGGCCGAGTGGGGTCGGTGCTCGGCGCTGCTCTAGCCGGCGCCGGCCACGTGGTGGTCGGCGCCAGCGCGGTGTCCCGGGTATCTTTGCGCCGCGCCGAGGTCCTGCTGCCCGGCGTGCCGGTACTGGCCCCAGACGATGTCGTACGGCGTTGCGATCTCGTGCTGTTGGCTGTTCCCGACGACGTGCTGCCCGGGCTGGTGTCCGGGCTCGCCGCCACCGGGGCGTTCCGGGCCGGCCAGATCGTGGTGCACACCTGTGGCGCGCGCGGGGTGGACGTCCTGGCGCCGGCGATCGCTGCCGGCGTACTCCCGCTGGCTCTGCATCCCGCGATGACCTTCACCGGGCGCGCTGAGGACGTCGCGAGGCTCAGGGCTGCGTGTGTTGGCGTCACCGTCGCCGACGAGATCGGCTGGAGCGTAGGCGAGGCGCTGGTGCTGGAGATGGGCGCCGAGCCGGTGCGCGTCCCTTCGGAAGCCCGGCCGCTTTACCACGCGGCCTTGGCGCACGGGGCCAACCATCTGGCCACGCTGGTGCGTGACGCGGTGGACGCGCTTGAGCATGCCGGCGTGGTACCCGCCGAGCGGTTACTGGGCCCGCTGCTGGAGGCGGCGCTGGACAACACCCTGCGCCACGGTGACCGGGCCCTGACCGGGCCGGTAGCCCGGGGCGACCTCGACACCGTCCGGCTGCATCTGCGGGTGCTCGCGGAGTCTGCCCCGGACCTGCTCGATCCCTACCGGGCACAGGCAGCCCGGACCGCCGACCGCGCCGAGGCGGCCGGACTGCTGGAACCGGCGGCCGCCGTCCAGATCCGTGACATGCTTCGGGAGGGGCGGTGATCGGATCCACCTCTGCTGGGCTGGCCGTGCACGACGACCCCACTGCATTGACTGCGGTGACCCGTGGGTTACGCCGGACGGGGCGACCGGTGGTACTGGTCCCGACGATGGGAGCGCTGCACGCAGGCCATCGGGAGCTGATTCGAGCGGCCCGGGCCATCCCGGCCGCCAGTACCGTGGTGTCGATCTTCATCAACCCTTTGCAGTTCGGGTCGCAGCAAGACCTGGACTGTTACCCCCGCCAGTTCGACGCCGATCTTGCGATGTGCCAGGAGGAGGGTGTGGAGCTGGTGTTCGCGCCCAGCGCGGAGGCGATGTCTCCACCTGGGTCTGACACCACCGTGGTGCCCGGAGCATTGGGTGCCGAGTTGGAGGGCGCCAGCAGGCCCGGTCACTTCACTGCGGTGCTCACAGTGGTCGCCAAGCTCTTCGGACTCGTCGGTCCGGACCGGGCGTTGTTCGGTGAGAAGGACTATCAACAGCTCGTGCTCATCAAGCGGATGGTGACCGACCTCCGGTTAGGCGTGCAGGTGGTGGGAATACCCACGGTGCGGGAAGCGGACGGCTTGGCTTCGTCGTCGCGCAACGTTCACCTGGATGCGCAGGCGCGCGCCGCCGCTGTTGCACTCCCCGCGGCCCTGGCAGCTGGAGCCCACGCAGGCGTGCAAGGTGCCGATGCGGTACTCACCGCGGCCAGGCAGGTGCTGGCCGCACAACCCGCAGTAGCGCTCGACTACCTGGCGCTGCGCGATCCGTGGCTGGGTCCCGCACCGCAGCAGGGGCAGGCCCGGCTGCTGGTGGCCGCCACCATCGGGACAACGCGGTTGATCGACAACGTCGGCTTGCACCTCGGCGCGACGCGCAACTCGAACAGGCGAGGAGGCCCGTGATGTTCCGGACCATGCTGAAGTCCAAGATCCACAGGGCCACCGTTACCCAGTCGGATCTGCACTACGTCGGATCGGTGACCCTCGATGAGGACCTCATGGACGCCGCCGACCTGCTCGCCGGGGAGCGGGTAGCGATCGTGGACATCACCAATGGCGCCCGGCTGGAGACCTATGTCATCCCCGGTGCCCGGGCCAGCGGCGTGGTCGGGATCAACGGTGCCGCTGCGCATCTGGTGGCGCCCGGAGACCTGGTGATTCTTATCTCTTACGGCACGATGGACGAGACCACGTCGCGGCGTTACCAGCCACGGGTGGTATTCGTCGACGCCGGCAACCGGATTGTGGAAACGGGTACCGACCCGGCGCATGCTCCGGCGAACAGTGATCTGATTGCCGGCTCCGCCGGCGGTGATCTGATTGCCGGCTCCGCCGGCGGTGATCTCATCAGGGGTAGCGAGTGCTGCTCGCCCTAGACATTGGCAACACCAACATCGTCCTCGGGTTGTTCGATGGCGGTCAGGGTGGCACGAGGGCGAGCGCCATGCTGGTGCGCGACTGGCGAATGCATACCGACGCCAGGATGACTGCCGATGAGCTGGCGCTGACGGTCCGCGGGCTGCTCGGCGAGTACTCCGGGAAGGTCACCGGGATCGCGGCACTGTCCACTGTGCCCGCTCTGTTGCGCGAATTGCGGTTGATGCTAGACCGGTACTGGGCCTCACTGCCCCGGGTGATCGTAGAGCCCGGGGTGCGTACCGGGGTGCCATTGCATTACGACAACCCGCGCGAGGTGGGCGCCGATCGGATCGTCAACACGTTGGCCGCCTACACCCTCTACGGTGGCCCGGCGATCGTGGTGGACTTCGGTACCTCCACGAACTTCGACGTGATCAGCGCACGCGGGGAGTTCCTCGGCGGCGCCCTGGCTCCTGGTATCGAGATTTCCGTGGATGCGCTTGCTGCGCGGGCCGCTCAGTTGGTGAAGGTACAGCTCGTCCGGCCGCGATCGGTGATCGGCAAGAGCACCGTGGAAGCCCTGCAGTCCGGGCTGCTGTTCGGCTTTGCCGGGCAGGTCGACGGGCTGGTCGGCCGGATCACCGCTGAGCTGGCACCGGCGGCCGACAGCGAGGTAGTGGTGGTCGCCACCGGGGGTCTGGCGCCACTGCTGATCGCCGAGTCGAAGACCATTACGTGCCACGCGCCCGATCTCACTCTGCAGGGATTGCGGATGGTCTACGAACGCAACATCAGCTGACCCATTCCCCCTCCCCACATGTCGCGTTCCCGTGCCCGCTGTGTTGCGCTTTGGTGCGCCCGTGTGTGTCAGGCGCGACGGGCGGTGCGTTGCACCAACGTCTGCATCGGCAGCTCGAAGGCACCGTGGCGGGTGGCGGGGTGCTGTTCGAGAAAACGACGGATTGCTGCCAGCGCGGTGGCTCGCTCCTCGGGTCTGCTGACCAGCGCCCATGAATGAGTTGACACGGTCGCGAGGAAGGAGTCGATGGTGCGCGGCCAGCTCCAGCAGAACTGACGCTGCTCCGGCTCGCCGAACGCCGGGTGTTGCGGCACATCGGCGAATCCTCGTCCGGGACTACCAATCGGCCGTACAACTTGGGCCGCTTCGATCAGCTCGGCCACCCAGCCGACCGAGTCGTCCTCGGTATTACCCATCGCCGCCAGCACGCCCCCCGGTCGCAGTACTCGGGCGACCTCCGACAGCGCCCGGTCTTGGTCGAACCAATGGAAAGCCTGCCCGACGAGCACCGCCGCCACGGCATCCTCTTGGACCGGGATCTGCTCGGCGGACCCCTCGAGGATCGCTATCTCCGGTAGCCAGCGGCGCAGCTCCGCACGCATCCCGTCGTCCGGCTCGACGGCGAGCACCCGAGTCGTGGCCACCCCGCACCGCAATATCGCCGTGGTGAGCTTGCCAGTGCCCGCGCCCAGGTCGAGCACTGTGCCGTCGAGTATCGGGCCACCGTTGGGCCTACTACTGAGCATTGATGCCAGCGCCCATGCCACCGCCTGATCCGGGTAATCCGGCCGGTGCAGTGCATACTCAGTGGCGGCATAGCCGAAAGAAGCGGCCCGGCGAGCGTGCAGGTCGTCCACGACATCGAACGTACCGGCTGTAAGCCCACGCCCAGCCCGAACCCGAATGTGGTCAGCACTAGATTGTCGGGCGTGACCACCCAGCCCTCTCTCGCGTCCGATGAACTGCCCGAGCAGATGCGGGTGCGTCGGCACAAGCGGGAACGGATGCTGGCCACTGGGCCGCACCCTTATCCCGTCGGTGTGCCGCGGACCCGAACCCTGCGCGAGATCCGCGACGCCTATGACGGTCTGGCGCCTGACGAGGAAACGGGCGAGCAGGTTGCGGTGACCGGCCGAGTAATTTTCCTGCGCAACACCGGCAAGCTTTGCTTTGCAACGCTGCGCGAAGGTGATGGAACCGAACTGCAGGCCATGCTAAGCCTTGCCGATCTGGGAGCCGATGGGCTCGCTACGTGGAAGGCCGACGTCGACCTCGGGGATCACGTATCCGTGATCGGAGAGGTGGTCAGCTCGCGGCGTGGGGAGCTGTCTGTACAAGTCCGGGAATGGCGGATGGCGGCCAAAGGGCTACGACCTCTTCCGGTCGTGCACAAGGAACTGGCCGAGGAAACCCGGGTCCGTCAGCGCTACCTCGATCTCATCGTCCGTGATGCGGCCCGGCGGACTGTGCGAGTTCGTGCCGATGCGGTCCGATCGATCCGTGACATGCTGCATTCCCGAGGCTTCATCGAGGTCGAGACGCCGATGCTGCAGCTTGTGCACGGTGGTGCTGCGGCGCGACCGTTCATGACGCACTCCAACGCACTCGACACCGACTTGTACCTGCGGATCGCTCCGGAGCTGTACCTGAAGCGCTGCGTGGTGGGTGGCATCGAACGCGTCTTTGAGCTCAACCGAGTGTTCCGCAACGAGGGCATAGACTCCACTCACTCACCTGAGTTCACCATGCTCGAGGTGTACCAGGCCTACACCGACTACGACGGTATGGCGGAGCTGACCCGCATGCTGTACCAGACGGTGGCCCGCGATGTGTTCGGCTCCACAACACTTCGACTCGCCGACGGCAGCGAGTACGAGATCGGCGGGGAATGGGCGCAGATCAGCCTGTTTGGTGCGGTATCCGAGGCGCTCGGCGAGGAGATCAATCCGACGATGAGCAGCGCCGAGTTGCTTCGCCACGCCGAGCGAGTAGGACTCGCGGTGCATCCCCGCTGGTTACCCGGGAAAGTGGTCGAAGAGTTGTTCGAGCATCTCGTAGTGCCAGACCTGCACGCTCCTACCTTCGTGAAGGACTTTCCGGTGGACACCTCGCCACTGACCCGGGAGCATCGTAGTGTTGCGGGTCTGGTCGAGAAATGGGATCTCTACATCCGGTCCGTCGAGTCGGCAACGGCCTACTCGGAGCTGGTTGACCCGGTTGTGCAACGGAAGCGTTTCGAGGCCCAGGCCGCGCTAGCCGCAGCCGGTGATGACGAGGCGATGCCGCTCGACGAGGACTTCCTGGATGCGATGGAGTATGGAATGCCGCCAAGTGGTGGCATGGGAATGGGGATCGATCGGCTGCTCATGGCGCTCACCGGTTCAGGTATCCGTGAGACTATCCTGTTTCCGCTGGTACGGCCACAATGAGCTGACTCCGACGGTGAGCATTTCGCAATCCGACCAGGAATGCGCTAACCTGCTCGTTGTCGTTGTGGAGTCGTCGTGCGATGGCTCCGTCCACCACGTGTCCCAAGGAGGACGACGCGCATGGCGCAGAAGGTCACCGTGACCTTGGTCGATGACCTCGACGGA
>JALZDU010000372.1 GCA_030862405.1 Actinomycetota bacterium
TCACGAAGGTCCAGCAGCTCATGCCGCTGCTGGACAAGGTGATGCGCAATCCCCGCCCGCTAGTGATCGTCGCGGAGAACGTCGAGGGCACGGCGCTGAGCATGCTGGTGCACAACCACGTGAACGGCATCTTCCAGTGCGTGGCGGTCCGGGCGCCCGGTTTCGGCGACCGCAGGCTCCGCAAGCTCGAAGACATCGCCACGATGACCGGCGGCGAGGTGTACAGCAAGCACTCCGGCTTCACCCTGGAGACCATGACGGCCGATCAGCTTGGCCGAGCGTCCCAGGTGCGGGTGAACGCCGACCGCACAGCGATCATCGGCGGGGCCGGTTCGGCCGAGGCCATCGAGTTCCGGCTCGCCCAGATGCGGGCCGAGCGCGAACGCGCCACGTACGGCGTCGACGAGGACGTACTCAACGAGCGGATCGGTGCGCTGTCCGGGAAGGTCGCGGTGATCAGCGTGGGGGCCCCGACCAACGCGGAGCTCGCCGAGCTGCAGCACCGGGTGGAGGACGCGCTGTCCGCGACGCGCGCCGCGATGGCCGAGGGCATCGTGGCCGGTGGCGGCGCCGCGCTGGTGCACGCCGACCAGGCGCTGGACGATCTGCCCGTCAAGGACGACTACGCGATCGGAGTTGACATCGTCCGCCGCTCACTCACCGAGCCGGCCTTCCTGATCGCCAGCAACGCCGGCTACTCGGGCCAGGAGGTGGTCAGCAGGATCGCCGAGCTCGGGGTCGACGAGGGATTCGACGCCCTCGAAGGCCGCTTCGGCAACATGATCGAGATGGGCATCATCGATCCGCTGCGGGTGGCCCGGGCAGCGCTGCAGAATGGTGCATCCGTGGCCGGGCTGCTGCTCACCACCAACTCCCTGGTCGCTGAGGAGCAGACCCCGTGGGGCGGCAGTAGGGCGCTGATGACGGAGTTCGGGTCGCTGGACGAGGGGCTGCAGCAACCGTCGCCTGACTCGAGCACTCCGCAGTCGTTGGGTCTGGGCCCGTCGATCGGCTGAGCTGCACTCATACCACTGCGCTTAGACAACCACGAGCAGGCCGGTGGCATACATCACCAACGCGCCTGTGGCGAGGCCGCCGTAGGTGGCGGGATCGATCAGGCCGCTGGTCCGGTCCCGCAGGCTAGGCGCGATCTGCACGATCACCTGGAGGATCGCGCCGACCCCGATTCCGAGCAGGAACGCGGACAGTTCGGCGTTGACGACTGTGGAACCGATCAGCGTCCCGGCCACGGCGGGTGCACCGGCCAGCAAACCCAGCCCGAGGAGGCGCAGCAGCGACACCGGCCGCCCGGCCAGCGGCACCACCACAGCCAGGCCCTCGGTGGTGTTATGGATGGCGAAGCCGATCACCAGCGATCCGCCGATGGCCAGCGCACCGATCGCGTAGGCCGACCCGATGGCGAGCCCCTCGCCGAGGTTGTGCAGCCCGATCCCGATCGCGATCATCAGCGCGAGCCGTTGGCCGTCCGGAGATCCCGCCGCGGACCCGGCCCGGTCCTGGCGGGCTTGCAGGAACCGGTCAACGGAGGTCAATGCCAGGAAAGCGAGGCCGGTACCGAGCAGGACGAGCGCGACGCCGCCGAACGCAGCACCGGTCTGCCCAGCGAGCCCGATTGCCTCGATCGCAGCGTCCGCGGCCAGAAATGCCAGCAACCCGACGGTCAGTGCCAGCAGCACGCGCACCGTCTGCACGTTCACCCGGCGCACTGCCGGCAGGAACAGCATCCCGAGCAGGACGGGGATGATCCCGACATAAGTACCGAGCAGCACCATCAGCCCGACGGAATTGCCGTCCGGCTGAGGCGTCATCGCCGCCACCGGAATCTCGTGCTCGATCACCGCGCCCGTCGAGGTAAGGATCGAGACCAGATATGGCTGGCCGTCCTGCCATGGCACGTCGAGGCGAAGCGTCCCGGCGTCGAGTCGCCCGATCGGCTCCTCGCCGCCGGTGAACGCCACATAAGAATCGTTGACTGCGACCTGGCCGACCTGCACCGGATCGGGCCCGGTGTTGCGCAGGGTCAGCTCGATGGTCCCAGGCGACAGCGCCGCCCGTTCGACGGCCAGGCTCTCGATCGGTGGGCCGCTGCGCTGCGGCAGCGTCTGCCCGCCCAGCACGCCTACCACGGACAGCGCGGCTGCGAGGGTCAGCACCGCTGCGATCGCGAGCACCCCGCCGCGAGCGCGGCTCACCGCACGGCGCAGCATCACCGGTTTCCCTTCATTCGACGACCTCGAAGAACCCCATCCAGCCCAGATCGGCGAACTCGGTCTTGTGCGCGTGGAACATGTACCGCCCGACGTGCGGGAATCGCAGTTCACAGATGCCGCGCTGACCCTGGCCGAGCACGACTGTGTCGGTGTACTCCGCAGGCTGCAGCCGGGTGCCCGTCGGGTAGTACTCGAAGAAGTTCCCGTGCAGGTGGAAGCTGTTGATCGGGTCGTACTCCAGGATGTTCACCAGGTAGATCCGGACGAGCTCACCGCGGCGCACCCGGACCGGCTCGTGCATGTAATGAAACGGGATGCCGTTGACCGCGTAGAGCTGGTTGCCCTGGCCGTCGAAGGTGGTGTTGTAGCCGTGCATCACCATCACCATCTCGTCGGCCGCGGGCCGCGGCTGCGGCGGGTCGATGAGGAACGTGCCGTACATCCCGCGGGCGATGTGCTCGGCCAGCGGGCCGACATGGCAGTGGTAGAGGTGCAGCCCGAACGGTTCGGCGTCGAAGGAGTAGGTGACGCTGGCGCCGGGTTCGATGAGGCCTGCGCCGATTCCGGGTACCCCATCCATCTCCGCCGGATGGATCCCGTGGAAGTGCATCGTGTGCGGATGCGCCGAGCCGTTCATGAACTGCACCCGCAGCACGTCACCGGCCGTGGCGCGCAGGGTCGGCCCGGGTACCCGCGCGTTGAACGTCCACGCCGGAAACCTGACGCCGGGCGCCACCTCGATCTCGTGGTCGGTGGCGAAGATCTGCCATTCCCGCAGCGTTCGCCCATCCGGCAGCCGTGACGTGGTGCCGGTGTCGAAGTCGCGCAGCAGCTCCGTCGGGTTGAACTGGTTGGCCTTGTGATCGACGCTGCGACCGGCGCGGAACGTCGGACCGGCCAACCCGCCGCTGTGCGTGCCGTGCCCTGCGCGGTGAGTTCCGTGCAGGTGTTCGGCCGTATCCGCCCGGTTGGTGGCGCCAGCGGAGCTCCCGAGCAACGCGCTGGTTCCCAGTGCCGCGCCGGCGGTACCGACCAGCGCGCTGCCGGCGAGGAACCGTCGCCGGGAAGTCTGTGGCTGGACAGGGTTGGTCAACGCTCCTCCCGGCCGTGCACCAGGCACACGAGCGGGTCGCCGAGCGCGCAGCGCTGCCCGTTGAGCTCGATCCAGAGCGGGCCACCGAACGGGCTGCGCTCCCCCACCTTGATGGTCACGCCCGGTCGGACGCCGAGACCAGCCAGGTAGCGCAGCGCAGCGCTGTCCCGGTCATAGACCCGCTCGACGCGAAACCGGCTGCCCGTTGCCACCGTGTCCAACCGCACGCCCCAGCCCTCGTCGTGCCGGCCGGCCGGCGGCGGGATCGGGTCGCCGTGCGGGTCGCGGGTCGGATGCCCGAGCACCTCGTCGATCCGGTCGACGAGCCGGTCGGATACCGCGTGCTCGAGCACGTCGGCCTCGTCGTGCACCTCGTCCCAGTTCAGGTCGAGGACCGTGACCAGGAACGTCTCCAGCAACCGGTGCCGCCGGACGACCTCTTGGGCATGCTTGCGGCCGTGCGGTGTGAGCAGCGCGCGGTGGTCGTCGGTGCGCTCAAGCAGCCCGTGCTCGGTCAGCCGCTTGAGCATGGTCGACACCGTCGGCGGCGTGAGGCCCAGGTGAGAGGCGAGTGCCGAGGTGCTGATCGGCTCGCCACGGCCGGAGCGCACGAAGATCGTTCTCAGCGCGTCCTCTACCGCCGTGGTGTGAGTCAACCCGCAACAGGCCGGCCGATCGGACATTCGATGCCTCTCACGCTTGGAGCAAGAGTGGGCGAACCTACTCGCGGAGGGTAAGGAGACCGCCGACGGATGGCCGTCTCATCTTGAGAGACACGACGCCCCGTTGCCTATTCGTGGCTGCCGCACTCCACCCGCCCGCCGGGTCTGCCCCGCACGGCGCCGGGCATGCCCATCGCACATCAGTCGCTCGACGTGCACCGAGCTACCGGTTGAGCTGGTCCAGATCGCTTCCGCGGCTTTTCCCTGCCGGCCACAGTCGACGCGGGGACTCGAACTCCGAACCTTCCGCTTACAAGACGTCCAATCCGTGGTAACCATGGCTTCTATCAGCGATTCGATGACTCTGGCGTCATGTTGGTCGCCATAGTGGCTCCGGTGGACGTGAGTACGCGTCATACGTGATGTCACGCCGGCCGCACTGGCGCTGTGGCCTTCAGGTGGGGCGGGAGCCTGGGAGGCCCCCGGAGGTACTTTTGGCCGTGCTTGGCCACGCCAGGGGGAGCAGCCCTGGCCCGATGGCCCCGGGGTGCCCGGGGCCGTCTCTTTGCGCGCTCCAGTCGCCGTCAGGGCACGTGGTCCTCAGACGGTACGGTGTGCCGTAGACCAACCATCCGACAGGAGCAGGCGTAATGCAGTGCGCCATATTCTGTCAACCAAGGGCTGGCATGACCGATCCGCCTTGCGGCGGGCATGCCAGCCAGGTGGCGCTCACAAACCTCGTCGGGAGATGTCTCCCGGCCACCTCGGTCAACATCCTGCGCTGCCCAGCTCATTCGGTCGCGTATCGCGTTCTATGGTGTGGCGTGGAGGAGTACTGCGCCCGCCTCCGTGAAGACCACCGCAAGGGTATACGACTATCATGACATCACTCGGGGAAGTTGAGCTGGATGCTGCTACCGCTTGCGCCCAAGGTAGATACTGTCAACCCCAGGATCTCTGTAATGAGGAACGGTAAGGAGGTGCTTGAATCCGAGGCTATCTAGCAGTTGTAAATGATGCGTGTTGGTAGACCGTGTGCGTAGAAGAATCCATGCAGGAAATGTCTCGGGAAGCCCCAAGAGCTTCTGGTATAGCAGGCGAGCAAGTCCGCGTCCTCGCGCCGCAGGACGAACGGAAATGGCGCTGACGTAGATGCAGATTCCTATCTGCGGCAGGCGAAAATCACGGTGAAAGGTTCGGAAGGAAAGAAACCCTTGCAGTTGATCGCACTCGATTAAAAGAAGACAATGTTGCATAAGCAATTCATCAAAGTAGCTACTCGATGCACTGCCACTGGCACTCGCCAGCACTGCCTGGGTTGTACTGCTTCGAGTAGTCAGCGGTGGAACAAATTCGTCTGATACTTCTTCGATGAGTAGTTCAAGGCTGCGTTGTTCTAACTGTGTCATCTTCCCGGGCGTGCGCCACAAGATCTCGGCAGCCATCATCACTCCCCTATAAGGTTCCTATCAGGAGCGTAGCGCCGGCATGATCCGGCTAATGGCCCTTCGGCTGACGTACCTGATCGTGATCCGGCTCGTGGCCTGGATGGTTCTGCTCACGCGGTCCGCAGCGGGCAAGGACGTCGAGAGCGTCGTTCTCCGTCACCAGCTCGCAGTGCTTCGCGTCAGACCCCGGATGTACTGGGGACCCGGCAAATCGCCGCACTCGTCCGGCCACTCCCCGCCACCGCCGGATCGGCCTTCTCGTCACGCCCCTAACGATCCTGCGCTGGCACCGCCGACTGGTGGCACACCGATTGGACCACCAGCCACCGCCAGCCTGGCCGACCACCCATCCCCGCCGGACCGGGGCACTGATGGTGTGCCTGGCCACCATGAATCCCCTTGGGGATATCAGCGCGTGTACGACGAGCTCGCCATCCTCGGCTACCAGATCGGCGCATCGCGTACTCACCGGCCCTGTAGGCGAGCGCCTCAACGAGGCCGCAGTGCTCATCGATCGCGGCACCATCACTGCGGTTGGTTCTGTCCGAGATGTCCGCGCACAGGCAGGCGGACCGCCCGAGCTGGCTTATCCGGGCTGCACCATCATGCCAGGGTTTATCAACGCGCACGTGCCCCTCGCGTTCGCTCCCGGACCCGACCGACTCGGGCGACTCACCGATGATCGCAGTCCCACCCAGATCGTGTTGGCCATGGCAGGGCATGCCCGCCAGCTGCTCGACACGGGTGTTACCACCGTCCGCGACCTCGGCGCGATGCCGTGGCCGCTGGCGAAATCCCCGGACCCCGGATCCTGGCTGCCACCGCACCACTGACCCCACCCAGAGGACACTGCTGGTTCCTAGGCGGCGAAGTCAACGGACCGGATCAGATCCGCGAGCAGATCCGCCGCAACGTCTCGGCCGGCGCTGACGTGATCAAAGTGATGGCCTCCGGCGGCAGCCTCACCCCCGGTGGCGCACAGATGTGGAAGCCACAGTTCAGCACCGACGAGCTGAAGCTCATCGTTACCGAAGCGCGAGCGGTAGGCTTACCCGTCGCCTCGCACGCCCACGGCAACAGCAGCATCCGCGCCTCCATCGACGCCGGTGTGGACACACCATCGAGCACTGCACCTGCCTGACCGGACCCCGTCAGTTCACCCGGAAGACCAGTTGGCCCGCGACCTCGTTGCCGCGAACATCACGGTTTGCCCCGCCAACGCCAACGACTGACGGCCGATGGCCAACGCGGTCGGCACCGAGCGCGCCAAGCAAATTGTCGGACGTGTGCGCTGGCTCGCTGAACACGGGGTCGCCTCGTCACGGGCACTGATGCCGGCATGGGTCCCTTCGACACTTTCCCACCGCCCTGCGCGGGTTCGTCCAGTGGGGCTTCTCTCCCGCAGAGATTATCGCGATGACGACCGTTCAGACCGCGGATGCGATCGGCCTATCAGGGCGAACCGGTCAGCTCGCGGCAGGCCTTGACGCCGATCTGATCGTTCTCACGGGCGATCCCCTCAGCGACCTCGCAGCCCTCGATCACGCCGAGCTGGTTATAGCCCGGGGCCGCCTGCATCGCCCATCGCCAAGTATTCAAGTATTACTGAATCGTGACGATAACGACCTACAAACAACGCCTCACGCGACCGAACCGGCCGGCGATCCTGCCCATGTTGTTCAGTAGACCGATGAGAGTAAGACACTCATGCTGAAGGCAGTCCAGTCCCTGACCGGCCCGACGACGCCGTCCGGGGCCGCCGACGCGTGTGCCCCAACCTCGGTCTGGCAACGAGCACATCACCTCAATCAGCTGAGAAAGACGCGTTTGTGTCATTGGGGCGGGCCGTCCACTCCGGGGTTATACGTTTCCGGCAGGTCGTGCACCACGGTGTAGCACTGTGCATCGGGCTGTGGTTAATGTGCTTGTTCAACATGACGAGGTGACGGCCGGGATGAGTCTGAAGATCGGGTACAAGGCATCGGCCGAGCAGTTCGGTCCGCGTGAGCTGGTGGAGTTCGCCGTCCAGGCCGAGGATCTGGGCTTCGACAGCGTGATGATTAGCGATCATTTCCAGCCCTGGCGCTACAAGGGCGGGCACGCTCCGTTTTCGCTCTCGTGGCTGAGCGCCGTCGGAGAGCGCACGTCCCGAATCATGCTGGGTACGAGCGTTATGACGGTGACCTTCCGGTACAACCCGGCGGTGGTGGCACAGGCCTTTGGCACGCTCGGCTGTCTATACCCCGGGCGTGTCATGCTAGGTGTCGGGACGGGTGAGGCACTCAACGAGGTCGCCGTGTCGCGCATCGAGTGGCCGGCGTTCAAGGAGCGGTTTGCCCGACTGCGAGAAGCCGTGAAGCTGATGGGCGAGCTGTGGCGGTACGAGCGTGTAACGTTCGATGGCGAGTTCTACAAGACCACGAACGCCACGGTCTACGACCGGCCCACAGGGGGAATTCCGATTTACATCGCAGCCGGTGGTCCCGTGGTGGCGAAGTACGCCGGGAGGGCCGGTGACGGTTTAATCTGCACCAGCGGCAAGGGAATGGAACTATACACGGACGAACTGATTCCTGCCGTCGAGCAAGGTCTTGCCGACAGCGGCCGAGCAGCCGGTGACATTGAACTGATGATTGAGATCAAGCTCTCGTTCGACTTGAGTCCTAAGCAGGCACTGGAGAACACGCGGTTCTGGGCCCCGCTGGCCTTGTCGGCTGAGCAAAAGCAAGGTCTGACTGATCCAATTGAGATGGAGGCAGCCGGCGATGCGCTGCCCATCGAGCAGGTGGCCAGCCGCTGGATCGTTAGCTCAGACCCAGACGAGGCCGTCGCGGCCATCAAGGCCTATGTCGCCGCCGGGTTCAACCACCTGGTGTTCCACGGCCCCGGCCACGACCAAAGCCGGTTCCTCACCAGCTTCGCTGAACAGATCCTGCCCCGGTTACGTGCCCTACAACACTAGCCCGGTACCCAAGCGACACACGCGGAAAACCGCCGGCCGCTTCTGACCATGATCAAGGGCAGTCAGCGCTCGGCAGGCTCGTGCTGCCAAAGGTGCATGTCGTCAGGTTGAGCATAGCGGCCGTATCATGTCGTATCATAATGACCACCGTGACGACGCCCTTTGCCCCTGAATCGCCGCTGCCGCAACCTCAATACGTACGGGTGGCAGTGATTGGGCAGCCCAATGCCTTGACGACCGCGCTCGTAGAGACGTTCACCGCGACAGGTCGATGCGTATCTCAGTCCCTCGAAGCGCTTGGGAAGGAGCCACGAGCCCCCTTTTATGATCCTTCGAGTTCGCGTTCGCTACTATCGATTCCTGATCATTGGAGTCGGTGCTTCCGGGACTCGTCCACGTGCTCGCAGCCGTGGTCGTCGTGTTCTGCACAACATCTCTGGATGTCGATGAGCATGGCTACTTTATGCGGCAGATGCCAAAGGGTGGGATCACGAGCTTGATTGCTGCCTTCTCCCGGATTCACGCGTAATCGGGGCCTTGCAGCAGTTCGGCACCGGGCACCTGACCCTCGCGACCCTCGGAACCTTCCACAGCGACGTTCGGTGATCGGTGACGACGGCCTGCATCGAGTTTTAGCACGGTACACGTCGAACAGCCACCCCCTTGGTCCTGGCCGATCGGCGCCGTCTGCACCGCGTCGTGGCCAACCTGCTGGAGAATGCCGAACGCCACGGCGGTGGTGCTGTTCGGATCGCCGTCTCTCGTCGAAACGGCTGCGTGCGCCTGGAGGTCGACGACGCTGGCCCCGGTGTGCCGGCCCAGCTGCGCGAGCGGGTTTTCGAGCGCTTCGCCCGCGGCGCACGCGCCGGGCACCGCAGCGATGACGACGGCACTGG
>JALZDU010000458.1 GCA_030862405.1 Actinomycetota bacterium
GTAGGCTCTGCGGCGTTTCGACGATCGGCATGCCCCCGTAGCTCAGGGGATAGAGCACCGCCCTCCGGAGGCGGGAGCGCAGGTTCGAATCCTGCCGGGGGCACCACCGCTGACCAGTAGGAACGGTCTTTGACCTGCGGCGACAGGTCATGGATCTCTCTTGTTGCGTCCGGCCACGTCCGGTGCTCAACGGCAGACGGCGGGTGGTCACGCCCAATACGCGCCCAAGTCGTGTCTCAGGCCGAGGCCGTGCCGCAGCCTTGGTCGTCAATCATCGAGGGGCCGCATGCAACGGGCGTGGGCGCCCGACTACCTTCGTCTAATACCACAGCCTGTGTGCAGTAGCTAACGGTCAGTCCTCGGAGCTGTGTTGGTAGGCGTCGTGCTCTGCTCACGCCAAGAGGGGCTTGCCCATGTCCAGCCTTGAGTCTCATGTGCTTCAGACGTTCCTCGAACGCCTCGCTTTTGCCGACAAAGTGAGCGACGCGGTGGTCGAGGGCCTCCGTGACGCGTTGACAGCGGACAAGTTGCCGAAGGCCGAGCGGTTGGTGGAGCTCTTCACAACCGGCAGTGGGGACACGCTGGCGTGATCCAAATTGAGGCTATCCACATCCAGGAGTTCCGGGGCATCCGAGACCTACGCCTAACGCTCGGGTCCAAGTCTTTCGTCGTGCACGGGCCCAACGGCTCGGGCAAGAGTGGTGTCGTCGATGCCATCGACTTCGCCCTGACCGGAAACATTGCCCGGCTCGCTGGGGCCGGTACGAGTGGGTTGAGCGTGCTCAAGCACGGACCGCACGTTCACCGCCGCGACAATCCTGCTGCCGCCAAGGTGTCGCTGACCGTGCGTGAAACCACCAGCGGACAGCAGGCCGTGCTGACCCGCAGTGTCAAGGCCGCCAACAAGCTCACGCTTAACCCTGACGTGCCGCAAATACGAGCGGCCGCTGAACGGGCGCAGCAGCACCCAGAGCTGACACTGTCCCGGCGAGAGATCATCAAGTACATCGTGGCCGAGCCCGGCAAGCGCGCCCAAGAGGTCCAGGCTCTACTCAAGCTCGATCGACTAGAAGAGGTTCGCCGGCTCCTGAGGACGGTCCAATCAAAGACCTCAGCCGAGGAGGCAAGGGCCAACTCGGAGGTCGGAGCCGCTGAGGAAGGGATGCTCCGCCACCTCGATTTGACCAGCCTCCTGACGGCTGGGATCACCAGTGAGATCAACAAACGCCGTACCGTGCTTGGCCTCGATCCCTTCGAGACCGTCACCGTGGACACTGACCTAAGAGCCGGCGTCGCGGGCAACACAGCTCAGGCGACGTTCGACAAGCACTCCGCGCTGAGAGACGTCCGAGCACTTGTCGGCTGGCTCGCAGATACCGCTGCAGTCGCGACAGCGGTCGACCAGCTGAACGAGGCGCTTGGGGAGCTTGCCGACAACCCGACCATTCTGGCGTCGTTGCGGCAACGCGACCTTGTCGAGACCGGGCTACAACTCGTATCAGACGCCGTCTGCCCGCTATGCGATAAGGATTGGGACGATACCGACGCGCTGCGCGCCCATCTCACTGAGAAGCTAGCTCGATCTGACGCTGCGTCCAAGCTACAGGTGCGCATCCAAGCTGCCACGCGGTCCGTCGTCCAAGAGTTGCGAACAGTCCGGGAGCTGATCCGGACCGTACGACCGCATGCTGTGTCCTTTGGTGTTGCCGAGCTGCCGCACCGTCTGCAGATCTGGTCGGACGATCTGGTTGCCTTTGAAACGAAACTTAGCACCGTGGAAGGTGCCGCCGATCGAGCCGATCGCCTCGCTGGCGACCCTCTAGCTCTACCGGCGAAGGTCTCGACAGAGCTCGCCGAGTTACTCGCGGCCGTGGAAGCACAGCCTGACCAGAGTGCCACCGCCGAAGCCAAAAGCTTCCTGACAATCGCCCAGGAGCGATGGACGCGCGTACGGTTAGCCCGAGCCGACCGCAGGAAGGCCGCCGCGGCACACGAAACCGCGGGCGTTGTTTACCAGAACTACTGCAGCGCGGCGGACGAGGCACTAATCACACTGTACAAGACTGTTGAGGATAAGTTCAGCAACTACTACTGCGAGATCAATGCTGACGACGAGTCGGCTTTCAAGGCCGAGCTCGAACCAAGCGCTGGCAAACTTGATCTCTCGGTTGACTTCTACGGCATAGGCATGTTTCCGCCAGGGGCTTACCACAGCGAGGGCCACCAGGACGGCATGGGTATCTGCCTCTATCTGGCCTTGGTGGAGCAACTACTTGGCGACGACTTCCGCTTCGCCGTATTGGACGATGTCGTGATGTCCGTGGACAGTAGTCACCGCCGACAATTCTGCAAGCTGCTCAAGGACCGCTTCCCGAATGTGCAGTTCATCATCACGACACACGACGAGATCTGGGCCAAACAGATGGAGTCTTCCGGTCTCGTCAGCAAGACCGCTCAGGCACGGTTCCACGGTTGGACGGTGAACGACGGCCCGGCCTTCGAACAGAGCAGTGACCTCTGGGACCGGATCGACTCCGACCTATCCAAAGACGACGTACATGGGGCCGCACACAAACTGCGGCGCCACCTCGAATCGATCATGAAGGACCTCGCCGGGTCGATAAGAGGTCAGGTGATGTATCGCCCAGACGCCCGCTACGAACTCGGCGAACTGTTCGACGCAGTCAAGAGCCGCCACAAAAACTTGCTAAAGAAGGCGGCTAGTGCAGCTGACTCATGGAACGACGAAGCAGCCAAACAACGAATCCAGAACCTGAAGGAGGCCCGCTCGACGGCACTGCTCGCACAAGAAGGTGAGAACTGGGCCATCAATGCACTCGTGCACTACAACGAGTGGGCGACGATGACCAAGGCTGACTTCGTGCCTGTCGTCGACGCCTGCAAGCAGTTGCTCGAACTGTTCTCCTGTGCTAATCCTGAGTGCGGATCATGGATCTATGTCGTTGGCCAGCCTGGCCATGAGGAGTCGCTCCGCTGTAGCTGCGGGACGTACAACCTGAACCTTCGGTCGAGGTAGCTTAGTGGTCGGAATGCAATGACAGTCATCGCGGGCACCGTCGCGCAGGGCTCAGCGAGCCCGGAATTCAGTCTCACAAAACAAGCGGTATGGTGATCTTGATACCTCTGGCTCGACGGCCCCCGTGGTTCAGCTTGGGTCGTATCCCAGCGCCTCCTGCACCCGGCGTCGTGCCACCTCGTCGTGGCCGTCGAGGCACTTTGCGTAGACCTTGAGCAGTACCTCGACGGAGTGACCCGCCCACTCGGCTACTTGCGTCGCTGGTACTCCCCCGTTGAGCCAGGTGGACACGCAGGCGTGCCGTAGGTCATACGGGGTTTGCGCGAGTGGTGACTCCTGGACCTCCTTGCTGAACGTGGCGAGACGCGCTGCCCGCCACACCCGCATATAGGTGAGCTTCGGCAACTCCTCGGCCCGCTCGCCGGGGAACAGCCTTCCCCCGGCACCTGTACCGAATTCGCGGATGTGGCCATGGAGCATGGCTGTAAGCTCCGGCGGGCACGGGGTCGTTCGCGAGTCACCCCTAGCCCTGTTCTTAAGCTGGCGCCGCTCTCGCTGTTTCCCGTCGTTAGTCCACGCCGTTCCGGCGTACGGCGTCGCCTCATCGATGTGCAGCTCACCCCAGCCCTCGGCGGGCAATGCCAGATTATGACTCCGTACGTTTGCCGCTTCCTCTGGCCTGAGCGCGGAGAAGTACATCAGTCCGAAGAACGCCACTAGGCGAGGACCGCTACGCCGCGCCTCGTGAACCGCGTGGAGCAGAGTGCGCGCCTGGATGGGGTTTATCACCGATCGCTTGTCAATCGCACCGGATGATTTAGGCGGCTTCCACTTGAACGCTGGCAGCGGATTCACCTGGATGAGGCCACGCTCGACAGCGTACTCAAGCGCGTTGAAGAGTACCCGCCGACGCTTACTCGCCACACTCGGGGCAGCCGCCGATCCGTCGATACGTGTACCTATCGTGGCAAGCACGGAGCGCAGAACAGCAGGCTCCGATAGCTGCGATACCGGCTTTGTGCGCGACTCGACCCAGCGTAATGTATCGCTTACCTTGGACGGTCGATCTGGATCGCCGCGCCGGTTGGTATTGAACGCCCAGCCATGCAGCGCTGATCGCACACGCATCCCATGCGGCTCTCCATGACCCCGTTCCATCATCGCAACAGTGATAGAAGTCAGCGCTTCGGAGATGCTGCGCCGGTAGGTAGCCGCCGCAGTGGGCCATTTCATATCCATGTAGTCACAGGCGAACCTGTACCAATCCGCATCCTGACTCATCCGTGCCATAGAGAGCGGGCGTCCGGTTTCTAACTCGAATGCCTCTCCCCTGCGCGCGGCGGCCATGAGTTCCGCTCGGAAGCTCTCCACGAGTGCCGCGGTACGAAACGGTTCCTTGAACGGCTTTTTGGCCACGAACCACCGAACCTTGTAGGTCGTCACTCGTGCACCCCGGTAGATATCTGTTTTCCAGAACTTGACGGCATAGCTCGTGGCCATCAGGCGGCCTCTTCCAAGGTGGTGAGCCAGCGTTCGTATTCGGCGCGGTTGATGCGGATATCGCCGTTGGGGAGTTTGATGCAGCGGGGGCCGCGTCCTTTGGCGCGCCATTCGTAGAAGGTGGAGCGGGAGACGCCCAGGTCGGCGCAGACGTCGGCGATGGTGAGCCGGGTCCGGGTGGTACGGCTGGCACGGAGGGGGGTGGACTGGGCGACGTGGGTGCTCACGGTCGGGGTCCTCCTGGGTGCGGGCGGCGGAGTGCGGTAACTGCGGTAACTGCCCTGGTCACGGGGTTACCGATGGATCCGGGGTTACCGATGGATCGGTAACCGGGTGGGGATCGGTAACCGGCTGACCTGCGCGGTTACCGCAGTTACTGGAGTTACCGATGGCAGTGGGGTGCCGGGGTGGCAGGTAGCGGTCCCAGGCGTCGACCAAGCCGTGTGGCCCGGTGGTCTGGTAGCCCCTCACGGCCTTGCCGTCCTCTTTGAAG
>JALZDU010000468.1 GCA_030862405.1 Actinomycetota bacterium
GCGACGGCCCGCTCTGCATCCAGTGCCCGTGGCACGGCAGCGTCTTCAAGGCTGGTGACGGCTCGGTGGTGCACGGCCCGGCCACCGTGCCGCAGCCCGGCTTCGACGCCAGGGTGGTGGGTGGCCACCTGCAGGCCAAGGTGCAGACCGTGCCGGGTGACCCGGTGGCCTGAGCTCGGCGGTACGGTCGGGCATGGTGGAGCTGGCATACGACCGCTGTGGGCACGGGCCACCGCTGGTGCTGCTGCATGGCGTGGGGCACCGCCGCCAGGGGTGGGACCCGGTGGTCGGCGCGCTGGCCGGCGAGCGCGACGTCGTCACCGTCGACTTCCCCGGGTTCGGTCAGTCCCCGCCGCTGCCGGACTCCGTGCCCCACACGCTGGACTCGCTCGTCGACGTGCTGGCGGACTTCTTCAACCGGCTCGGGTTGGATCGGCCGCACGTCGGGGGCAACTCGATGGGCGGGCTGGTCGCACTGGCGCTGGCTCAACATGGTGTGGTGCGCAGCGCGACCGCGCTGTCCCCCGGGGGGCTGTGGACCGCTCGGCAGCGGACCTGGACGCTGGGGTTGTTGCGCAGCTGCCACCGGATGGCGTGCCGCACCTCCCCGGCGGTGCTGGAGAGCCTGGCGCGGACCCCGGCCGGGCGCGCCCTGTTGAGCAGCTTCGTCGTCGCCCGACCCTGGCTGCTCGACCCGCAGGTGGTGCTCGAGGACGCCCGCGCGCTCGCCGGGGCGCCGGCGTTCGCCCAGACCCTCGACGCCGCGGAGGACGTCGTGTTCGAGGGTCCGATCGACGGGGTGCCGGTCACCATCGCCTGGGGGGACCGGGACCGGCTGCTGCGCCGGCCACCGGCTGCGATGCTGACCGCGCTGATCCCGCAGGTGCAGCTCGTCCGGTTGCCCGGGTGCGGCCACGTGCCGATGACCGACGATCCGCTGCTGGTCGCGCAGGTGCTGCTTACCGGAAGCAAGGGCTGAGGACTGACCAACTATACGGCCGGTTCCCCACCTGACGGTGCCATGGCGTCATCAGGCTCCTGGATCCTCCGGCCCACACTGGGAATCGCCGGATAGTAGTCAGCGGTGCCCCAGTACTTCGGGGCGACGTAGAAGTTGCCGCGCGATGGCCCGTTGGGCTGGGGCTGGCCTGGCCACACCATCCGGCTGTCCACCACCCTTTACCGTTACCTTGTCGTCGGTGGCCACTTTTTCGACGGCCTCTCGGTCCACACCTACGCCTTGCACGCTGCCCGCCACACCGGCGTGCTCGCCGGCGAAGCCGACGCACTGAACAACCTTGGTCGCATCTATCGGCAACAGGGCCACTACCGGCAGGCCGCCGATCACCTCCAGCAGGCGCTCACCCTCGCCCGCGAGCTCGGCGACCGGGTCGGTGAAGCTTATGTGTTGCTCGCCCTCGGCACCGTCTACCGTCGCGAGGGCCATTACCGGCAGGCCGCCGACCACCATGAACAGGCCCTGGCCCTGTTCCGCGAGGTGGACCACCCACATGGCGAGGCCTACGCTCTCAACCGCGTCGGAGAGACCCTGCTCGGCATTCGTCAACGCGACCAGGCCCACGCTCACCACACCGCCGCCCTCACTCTGGCCAGCCAGATCGGAGCCAGCTACGAGCAAGCCCGTGCCCACAGCGGCCTTGCCCACACCCATCAGGCCGGTGGCGATCTCGACCAGGCCCGCCACCACTGGCACCAAGCCCTGGACGCCTACATCCACCTCGGCGTCCCCGACGTCAACGACGTCCGCACCTGCCTCAATGCCCTCGATCAAGCAGCAGACAACGAGAGCCGATAACGGGCACGACCGTCCCGAACCCGTCCCGGGCCGGACCAGCTTGGCCGCAGCGACCGCGGCGTGGACGATCACCGGCCGAGGGAACTCTGTCGGTCATATGGGGTAACCGCTACGGTGGCGTCATGGCGACTAGCAAAGGACGGGCGTCCAGTGTCCCGTCCGTGGCGGCCGCGAGGAAGCAACTGCAGGCCGCGAAGAAGCAAGAGGAAGG
>JALZDU010000475.1 GCA_030862405.1 Actinomycetota bacterium
ATGTCTCATCGACCAACAGGAGCAGCACCATGAGCACCCAGCACCCGTCGCCAGCTTCCCGGCCGAAGTCGAGGCCCAGCCAGCAACTCCCACTCCCACTCGAGCCACCGCCTTCGCACCCCCGACCAGTTCACCCGACGGTCACCATCACGCCCCGTCAGGTGTGGGTCACGTTGACGCCTTCTCTCCAAGCCCAGCTCCGACAGTCGCTGGTCCGCATCATTCAGGAGAGCCTACGTGATGGGCACCAATGAGAACGTGACCCGCCAGCACCAGGCGCTGCATGCGCTCGTCTACGTGCGCCAATCCAGTCCCAAGCAGGTCCTCCACCATCGCGAGAGCCAGACCAACCAATACGCCTTGGTCCAACGCGCCGTCGCCCTTGGCTGGCTGCCTGAGCACATCACCGTCATCGACACCGATCTTGGCTTTTCCGGCCGTGACGGTCAGCGTCCGGGATTTCGCGAGCTCGTGACCGAGGTCTCTCTCGGCCATGTCGGGATTGTCTTGGCCTACGAAGCCAGCCGCTTGGCGCGAAACAACGCCGATTGGTACGCGCTCCTCGACCTCGCCGCGCTGCGCGGAACGCTGATCGCAGACAGCGAGGGCGTCTACGACCCTCGCACTCCCAATGACCGCCTCCTCCTCGGGTTGCGCGGGATGCTGAGCGAGGCCGAGTTGCATCTTCTCCAGTTGCGCTTGGCTGCGGGCCGCCAGCGCCAGATCGAGCGAGGTGTCTTCCGTCAGCAGTTGCCCACTGGTCTTGTTCGTCTGCCGGATGGCCGTGTCCTCAAGGACCCCGATCTCCAGATCCAGCACACGATTGAGCTTGTCTTTGCCCGCTTCAGTGCACTCGGTTCGTGTCAGAAGGTGCTCCGCAGCCTGCGGGACGACAGCATCTTGCTTCCGCGCCGTCAGACCGGTGGCCCAGATGCAGGAGCGACACTGTGGAAACCACCCTCCGAAGGCGCGATTTACGCGATCCTGCATAATCCGGCCTACGCCGGTGCGTTTGTCTACGGGCAACATCGTCGCCATCCTGACAGTCTGCCAGGGCAACAGGCGCCGCGGGTCCACTGTAGAATGGACCAATGGTCACAGCTGCACCACGACATCTACCCAGCCTACATCAGTTGGGAGGAGTTCATGGGCAACCAGGCACGCTTGTCGGAGAACGCCAACCGCTACCACGAGCAGCGACGGGGAGCGGTGCGAGATGGACCAGCTCTGTTGGCGGGTCTGGCGGTGTGCGCTCGCTGTGGCCGCCTACTGCATGTGGAGTACAAGCAGCACCACCACTACGTCTGCTCGGCCCTCGCCAAGGAGTGCGGCGTTGCGATCTGTCTGTATGTAGCTGGGGACGGGGTCGATGCCGCTGTGGTCGAGGCGTTCTTCAGTGCGCTCCAGCCGGCTGAGTTGGCTGTTCTGGACGACGTCTTGGCGAGCCAGCGGGCGGACCACGCCCGTCTCCAGCAGCA
This sequence comes from Actinomycetota bacterium, assembly GCA_030862405.1. Classification (GTDB taxonomy): domain Bacteria; phylum Actinomycetota; class Actinomycetes; order Mycobacteriales; family Pseudonocardiaceae. Next base: position 1,479 of record JALZDU010000475.1, read on the forward strand.
GTACACCGATCAGGTGGCACGAACCGACTACGAGGCGCGGCTGGCTCAAAGGCAGTATCTGACGGTCGATCCTGACAACCGCTTGGTCGCGAGTGAATTGGAACGACGCTGGGAGCTTGCCTTGCGAGCGTCGGCGGAGGCCCGAGAAGCGGCAGAGCGCTTCGCCGCACAGGCAGACCTCCCACACCTTGACCCGCTCCTGCGTCAGCAGTTGAGTGATCTCGGTCCGCAGATGCCAGCTTTGTGGGCGAGTGGGCGCCTCAGTCTGCAGCACAAGAAGGAGTTGCTGCGGAGTCTGATCCGGCGGGTGATCCTCGACCGAGAGCAGGCGGAACGCGTGGATGTGACGATTGTGTGGGTCAGCGGGGCGATGACCCAGCTGCAGGTGCCAACCACGACCGCGCACACAGCGCAATTGGAGCGGTACGAGGAGTTGGTAGCGCGCGTCGCCGAGCTGAGTGCAGCTGGCTTCTCCGATCCGGTGATCGCAGAGCGGCTCAGGCAAGATGGGTTCCGCTCATCGCGTCAGATGAGGCTCCCCACGTCGTTAGTCACGCGCATCCGTCGCAGCCAGCGCCAGGTGTCGGTGCGGGGACAGTTTCGGTCACAAGCCCAAGTTGGTGGAGCCTGGACCGTGTGGGGGCTGGCGCGGCACCTGGGTGTGCGTCGAGAATGGTTGTACCGGCGGATTGTTGCTGGTCGGTTGCCAGCGGAGCGCCATCCAGTCACAGGGCATTACCTGATTGCGGATGACCCAGTGGTGGTGGCCGCCTTGCAGGAGGAAGTGAGAGCTCAGAGCCCACGTGTATTACACGTGGAAGCAGCCGAACGAGGAGGGCAGTGAGATGCCGAGAAGCCAGAACCGGCGCACGATCGAGGTGCCCGTCCGAGTGTATGAGGATCTGAAGGCGCGTGCTGAGCAGGAGGGAACGACAATTCCCGCCATCCTGCAAGGGCTGATAACGGATGGGCAGAGCATGCAGGAGTGGTTCGGTCAGATTGATAGTCAACTCTACGAGCTCCGTCGGGAGCTCCGCGAACTGCGACAGTGGCTGACAACCACGACAGAAGACGCCAAGCACACAAAGCAACCGTCAGTATAAGGAGGGCACTGTCTTGAGTGCGCTATGAGTCGCTTCCCAACCGATAAGCAGTTGACGGCGTGGGCAGGTCTCGCTCCTGGGAACAATGAGACGGGCGGGAAGCAGCGC
>JALZDU010000480.1 GCA_030862405.1 Actinomycetota bacterium
GCTGTCGTTTTGCCTGTCGCTGATGTTCCCCACCATCTACGGCGTCGCGTTGCGGGGGCTGGGGCCAGCAACCAAGTTCGGCGCGGCCGGTCTGGTCATGGCAATCGTCGGCGGCGCACTGATGCCACTGGTCCAAGGGAAGGTCATCGACGCGACGAGTCCGGCATTTTCCTTCATCGTGCCGGCCGTCTGCTATGCGGTGGTGATGGCCTACGCGCTTTACGACCTCAAGGCGACACGACCGTTCGAGCACGACGCAGCGGAACCCGTGCCTGCTCATACCTGACCAGCCGTCAGGCCCGGACGCCAGCGCGGCCGCCAAGGCGGTAAAGGCGACCCGGGTGAAGGAGCCCGATCATTGCTATCCCGCCGTCCTAGGAGAATCGACCGTGACTCGCAATCGCCCCTCCGGCCTGGTGGCCCTGGCCGCCGGACTCGCGCTCCTGCTCACCGGCTGCGGCGGGCCAGCCTCAACGGTTACCAGCGGCCCCACCCGGAACCTGGAGGTTCTGTCCTGGTGGACGTCAGGGTCAGAGCGGGCCGCGCTCAACGTACTCTTCGACGACTTCCGAACCGCCCAGCCCGGCGTAGACGTCAGCAACGCGGCGGTCGCCGGCGGCGGAGGCAGCAATGCACACGTCGTCCTGGCCAGTCGCCTGCTTGGTGGTGATCCACCGGATGTGTGGCAGACCCACCCCGGCGCCTCCATCAAGCAGTACATCGACGCGGGGCAGATCGCCGACGTGAGCTCGGTCTACCAACGCGACAACCTCTCCTCGGTCATTCGCCAAGACTTGCGCCAAGCCGTCTCCAAGGACGGGAAGGAGTACGGCGTCTCCACCGGAGCGCACCGGATCAACATGCTGTGGTTCAACAAGAGGCTGCTGGACAAGGCAGCGGTCACGGTGCCGGCCGGCGGCTACACAGCCGATGCGCTTCTCACCGACCTGGCCAAGCTGAAGGCGGCAGGGGTGGTCCCGCTGTGCCTGGGCGCGAAGGATCCCTTTGCCCGCGCCGAGCTGTTCGAGAACACGCTGCTGGGTGTCATCGGCACCGACGGATGGGCAAGCCTGACATCCGATCGGCTGAACTGGAACGGCCCGCAGGTCCGCCAGGCCTTGGATCGATTCGGCATGATGCTGGACTATGCCGATCCGGAATCCGGCGCGTTAACCTGGGACCAAGCGACCAGAAAACTCGCCGCCGGCGAATGTGCCTTCGAGAGCATGAACGACTCAGCGTATGGCGAGCTCGTCGTGGACGGCGCCAAGGAAGGGACCGACTTCGATTACGTGCCCTACCCCGGCACCGACAACCTATTCCTGACCGTCGTCGACACCTTCGTAATGGCGAAGAACGCCAAGGACCCGCAGAACGCCCAGGCATTCCTGGCAACGATCGGAACCGCCCCCACTCAGCTGGCGTTCAACAAACAGAAGGGTTCTACGCCATTACGAACCGACATGGACGTGTCATCGTTGTCGCCGTACCAGCAGTCCGCGGCGAAAGCGCTCGCGCAAGGCCCTGTCCTGCTGTCGATCACGCACGGTGAAGCAAAAAGCCCACAGTTCCAGCAGGGGTTCTACGACGCAATCGCGGCGTTCGCCCAGAGCAAGGACATCAAGGTCTTCAACCAGGCCCTACGCGACGCCGTGAACCAGGTGCTGCCACCTCCGCGCTGAGCCCTTTTCTGAGGCTCTCGTCCGGCGTGCGGCGTAGTGCTGCGACGACTGGCGGGCCTTAGATCATCGACCTCGGTGAGGAGGTCGACGTCTTTGGTCGGCCGTATGACAAAGCCGTGCACAATCACGGCTCCGCCCCCGGTCAGCGCCAACGTGCGAGATTGCGGCAGGACACCCCTCCCTTGGCTAGATCTCCATCCAGACCACCCAGCGAGGTCAGGTTGCCGACAAGAAATCGTATTCCCACGTCAAGCGTGGTGCCCCCGGCAGGATTCGAACCTGCGCTCCCGTCTCCGGAGGCCGGGAGCCCTTGTCCATTGTGGCCTCTCTGCTGCTCTGCCTTTTCTTTTGCCGGATCACCTGTGTCTGCGGTCGCCACCGTGTCGTGTAGTTGAGTCCGCGATTGACTCCACGAGCCACGATCGGTCGACTCCCGCGGTCCATATAGAAGCTGGCCACCGCGCGGATCGCCATGGATGTCTGGCGCATTGAGGACGACCTCCTGCTGGCCTTCTCGAGGTAGACCTCAAAGTTGGTTACCGCGTCGCGGACGACCTGAGCGCAGCGGTCAAGGCGCCGAGGTACAGCATGGTGCGCAAGTCAGCCACGCTGCCGGCGATGGAGAAAGCTCACCGGCTCTGGTGCCCAGCGGAGTCAAGGCCCAATCGTGCAGAGTGGCGGGATGAGGTACGCGGTCGCGACATCGAGCGAGTGCGTCGACCCCGACGGGGTGCGTCGGCCCGGCGGTGAGGTGCACGCTTGGACATCCGGCAGTAACCAAACCCTTTGCGGATTCGCGCTTAGTCGGTCTCGGCTGGGGCGATATCCGCACGTCGACTGGGCCGACATCCGGGCAGAGCCTGGCCGACACGCCAACGCAGTACAGCGGGTGTGTCCGCGCTGCACGGCTGGGGCCCGTCCGCGGCGAGACGCGCCGCAGCGGCGTGGTCGAGGCGTCGGGCGGTCATGTCGGGGGTAAGCAGGGATGTGTCGTTGAAGAGTGGAGCGGTGGCGGCGAGCGGGCATCCGCCTTGGCCAGATCCGTCGAGATGCAGCGCGCGGCCGCTTTCATTGAATATCAGCTGCACCGAGTGTCGGCATGTGATCTTGACAGCGTGGGAAGGTTGTTGGGCGAGTGTCGGAGGGATCGCGGCGGGATTCGCGCCTTTTACCGTGGCAGCCACGGTGGGGGACTGGTAGCTGGGTCAGCAACACATCTCAGGTCACCTCCACCGGTGCGACGGGAGGGGTGACTGCAGTCGCCTGTGTTTACCTCGACGGCCGCGCAGTGGCTGTTACCGGTGGTGTCGATGGCACGGTGCGGGTCTGGAACCTGGTCACGAGCACTTCGATTGGCGAGCCGCTCATGGCACACGCCGCCTCAGTGACCGCGGTGGCTTGCACCTACCTGAACGGCCGCCCGATTGCCGTTACTGGAAGCTGGGACCATACGGTGCGGATCTGGGACCTCACCAGCCGCAGCCCGGTCGGCGATCCCCTCATCGGCCACACCAATGCGGTGACCGCGGTAGCGTGCACCCAGCTCGACGACCGTGCGATTGCCGTCACTGGAAGCTGCGACCACACGGTGCGGATCTGGGACGTCGTCACCGGCACCAACACAGCTCTGCTTGCTGGTCACACCGGCCCGGTCACCGCCGTGGCCTGCACCGATTTAGAAGGCCGGCCGATCGCTGTCACCAGCGGTGAAGATCTCACAGTGCAGGTGTGGGACGTCGCCGGCGGCGCCCTCATCAGCTCGCGCACTGCCCACACCGCTCCGGTGACCGCGGTGGCCTGCACTCATTTGGACCGCCGCCCAGTTGCGGTCACCAGCAGCCGGGATCACACAGTGCAGAGCTGGGACCTGATCACCGGCGCTCCCATCGGCGTTCCATTCACCGGCCACACCGGCTTCATTGAGGCGGTGGCCTGCACCCATTTGGACGGCCGCCCGATCGCGGTCACCAGCGGCCGGGCACACACGTTACGAACCTGGGACCTGGCCACCTGCACCCCCATGGGCAAGCGACTCACTGGCCACACCGGCTTGATCGAGGCGGTGACGTGTACTTATTTGGACGGCCGCCCGGTTGCCGTCACCACCGGCCGGGACCACACGGTGCGGGTCTGGGACCTTACCGTCGGAACCCCCACAGGTCTGCTCACTGGCCACACCGGTCCGGTGACCGCAATGGCCTGCACCCAGCTCGACGGCCGTCCCATCGCCGTCACCGGCAGCTGGGATCACACGGTGCGGATCTGGGATCTCACCACTGGGACCGCGATTGGCGATCCCCTCATTGGCCACACCAACACGGTGACCGCGGTGGCCTGTACCCATTTGGACGGTCATCCGGTTGCCGTCACCAGCGGGCGGGACCACACGGTGCGGATCTGGGACCTGGCCACCGGCACCTCCATCGGTGACTCGCTCACCGGCCACACCGACCTCGTGACAGCGGTGGCATGCACACATCTGGATGGCCGCCCGATCGCCGTCACCGGCAGCTGGGACCACACGGTGCGGATCTGGGACCTCACCAGCGGCATCCCCATAGCCCTGTTCTCAGGCCACAACGGTCGGGTTACCGCGGTGGCCTGCGGCCAGCTCGACGGCCGTGCGATCGCCGTCACCGGCGGCTGGGACCACACGGTGCGGATCTGGGACCTCACCAGCGGCATCGCG
>JALZDU010000462.1 GCA_030862405.1 Actinomycetota bacterium
CGGATCAGCCGGTGCCGCAGTGTGGCGATCATGGCTTGGCCCTCGCGGACGCCCCAGCCGGCCAGCCGGCCGTTGGGTGCGGGGGTGGCGGTGAGCTGATGTAGCCATCCGGCGATGCTGGCGGCGACCAGCGCCCCCCACATCCACGCCTTGTTGACCTGGGGGTATCCCGACGGGAGGTGTCGCAGCGCGGCACCGTGCTTGCTGTCGCGGGCAGGGTTGGCCGCGCGGCGAGGTGCCCGCGTGAGCGGGTCCTTTTCCGCGCGGCCTCCCGCCGAACCGGACGTGCCCGTTTCCGAGCATCCGGCTCTCCAGTGACTATTCCGTGAGCGCGGTGGGTTGCCCGGTGTGGATGTGGTCATGGCAGTTGACGCAGACCACGAGGGTCTTTCGGTGTCGCCTGGTCATGATCTGTTCCCACCTGGGCTGCGCCGGTGTGGGCGTGGTGAGGTCGGCGAGTTTGCGGACGTGATGCACACGCATCGGTCCGGTGTGCTCGCAGAGCTCGCAGCGGCCTTTCAGGAGCCGGGTGACCAGCTCCTTCTGGCGGGCTGGTGCCCGTCTCGGGATGCGGTCGTTGAGGACCGCGGTCTTCTGCCGTCGCAGTGGGATGCCGCCGAACCGTGCGACCAGTGGCGTCCTGTTCCCTCCGCGTTCGACGATGGCTTCGTAGCACGTGCGTTGCCCAGACGGAGTGACGATCTTGGTGCGGTGTTTGTCGCCCATTCTCTTCACGGTCGAGCGGTGCTTGGAGGCCAGCGTCTTCAGCATCGAGGTCTCGGCGGCCCACCGCAGCCTGTGCAGCATGCGGATGTTGCCGGCGAGCAGGTAGTACTGGACGATGCCTCGATACTCGGCCCCGTAGACCTTGACGATGTCGTAGTCGTCGCGGTTGAGTAGCTCGGGGCGACGCGCGGGTTTGCCGCGTTGGAGGTATCGGGAGCACTGGGCTCGGATCGTCGTCCGCGGCACGCGCAGCCCGATTTGGCCGTTGATCGCGCGGCGCCCACGGGTGAGCTGATGCTCGTCGTGCTGGACGGGTGATCTCGTAGCCGAGGAATCGTGCCGCGCCTGTTCGGGCGTGGGTGATCAGCGTCTTGTCCGGGGACAGTTCCAGCGCGAGGTCGTCACGCAGGAACGCCGCGAGGCGCTGTTTGATCTCCTCGGCCTCAGCCTTGGGTCCGGCGAACCCGAGCAGATGGTCATCCGCATAGCGCAGGTACCGTAGTCGCCGGTATCCCGGGTCGTGCGGGTCCACGCTGGGTGCGCTTCGCAGCTGTCGGCGCAATGACCGGGCTTCGGCCCGGTCGCCACGCCGGCGGGCACGCGCGAGCGCGTTTCGCATCTGTCGGTAGGCAGGGCTGCGGGTCCTGCGCACCCCTCGGGTGTACTGCGGGATCAGAACCGTCTCGACGAAGGTGTCCAACCGGTGCAGGTAGATGTTGGACAGGACCGGGGAGGCCACCCCGCCCTGCGGCGCGCCGCTGAGCGTGGTGTTGAACACCCAGTCCTCCAGGTATCCGGCTTGCAGCATGTTGCGCAGCAGCCGCAGGAACCGGCCGTCATGGATCTTCTCCGCCAACGTGTCGATCATGACCTGGTGGTCGAGCGACCCGAAGCAGTCAGAGATGTCTCCTTCGATGAACCAGCTCGTCCCGGCCCAGGTGTTGGCCACCTCGCGCAGCGCGGTGTGGCAGCCTCGGCGGGGACGGAAACCGTGGGAGCGGTCGGAGAAGGTCGGTTCGTAGTACGCCTCCAACAGCAGGCGCACCACCTCGCCGACCAGCTTGTCCGTCCAGGTCGGCAGCCCCAGCGGGCGTCGTTTCCCGTTGTGTTTCGGGATGAACACCCGCCGGACCGGGCTGAACCGGAAGCGCTCGTGGCGCAGCGCATCGATGATGCGTCCGATCTTGTCCAGTGACATGCCGTCCACGGTTTCCCCGGTGACCCCGGGCGTCATCGCGCCCTTGTTGGAGTAGATGCGTCCGTAGGCCATCAGATACAACTGCGGGTTGAACAACTGTCGATACAGCTCGTCACACGGCAGACCGCGCCTGCCGCGTTCACGGAGGACACCCAGCACCGTTTCGGCGTTCTGCATTTCGCATACCTCCCGATGTCATTGATGTCCGATCACCTGTGCCCCTTCGCCCTGCGGACGGCTTTCCCGCCCTCCCTGGTGGGGCGTGACTCCCACGACTACTACGGGCACTGCGTCGCCATAGGACTCGCGTCCGACAGGCGATCCCACGTTCG
>JALZDU010000490.1 GCA_030862405.1 Actinomycetota bacterium
TCACCTGGTCGGACGACCGGAACCACGACACTGCGCGCGGCCCTTACGGCCGTGCTCGGTCGCGGCCCGGTCGCCCGACCAGCGTCCTGGCAGATGCACCGCCGCAGCGAACGCAATCAAGAAACTAATAGCAGACGCTCGCCGCTAGGCAGGTCTCCGGGATGGAGCCCGCGCACCAAGATCTCCTGGCCTACATCAGTTGCTACATCAACGGCTACGGACAGCCATGAACGTCCTCAGACCTGGACCTCAGGATAAGGCCCGCTCCTGGACAAATCGCAGGTAGTCGCGGGGCGCTGCCTGTGACTACGAACAGAAGGCTCTGTCCCCGTCCCCTGTGCGGTCCGAGGGGCACGTGCGCGAGCCGTGGTGGGATCGTGGTCTCATCCGTCTACGTTCGCCTAGGTTCATTGGGAATCCAAATCAATGCAGCCATGCAGGTCGCGGACGTCAACGGTATTCAGCGAACTATTATCCCGAGTCCTGAAAATCGGAAGGTCGGCGGTAAACCACCACGCAGCGACAAGCACGATCGCGTTACCGCGCTTTGTCCAGGCTGCTCGATGCTGTGCCCAGGCAGTACACGACAAGCTGCACGGACCGCGGTGACGCCTGTAGTCGCCGGCTGATCCCCCGCCGTGCCAAGGCTTGCCTGGTCGTCGGGCGTCACGGTGAGTAGCCGCATCGTTGCCGCGGCGAGGACGGTGCAGACCCCGGTTCACCCGCTTGGCAGCGTCCACGTGCGCAGACCACATCACCGTCGCGGTCGTCGATTAACAGGGTGGTACTGCGCGGGGGTTTAGTGGGTGTGGTGAGGCGGTATGACTGCAGTGCAGGTCTTCGCGGAGGGGGGCATCGGTGCACCACACGATCGAGATTGCGGTCCCCGCCAAGGCCACTGGGGGTGTGCTGGCCGAGCTGGAGGCGCTAGAGGGTGTGGTCCACCTCTCTGTCGTGCACGGGGCGTCGGTCAAGCCACCAGGAGACGTTGTCACCGCACATGTGCTCAACCGCGAGGTCGACTCGGTATTGGCGGTGGCGGCCCAAGCCCGGCAGTCCGGGCCGGTGTCGGTGAGCACCGCCGAGGCTCAAAGCATCATCGATGAGCATGCCGCGCGGGCAATCGATGACGATGTCGATGAGGCGCCCTGGGAGGAGATTGAGCGGGGTCTTCGCCACCACGGCCAGCTGAACCGCAATTTCCTGACGCTGATGGGCCTAGGGGCGGTGATCGCCATGGCTGGGCTGCTGTCTGCTCCGGTCCCTCAGGCCCTGGCGCTGGCCGCGGCGGGCATCATCGCGCCGGCCTTTGAGCCGGTGGCCAAACTCGCTGCCGGGCTGGTCCGCGGCAGTTGGTACGCCGTGCGGCGAGCGCTGATTGCCGTGAGCGGCGGTTACGTGTTGTTGGCTGTCGTCGGGGCGTTGGCCTATTTGGTGCTGCATGCGCTAGGCATAGCCAGCCCACAGGCGCTGGCCGCCAGCGAGGGAGTCAAGATGGTCACCCATCCCACCGCGGCGGATTGGCTCATCTCGGCGTGTGGAGCAGCTGCCGGCGTGGTGATCGTGAGCGCCTTTCGGCATGCGGTCCTTGCCGGCGCCCTGATCGCTTTGGCATTGGTTCCCGCTGCTGCTCTGGTGGGCGCGGGCTTGGCCGCCGGGGAAATCGTCATGACGCTGGAGGCGCTGCGGCGGGTGGGACTCGACGTGCTGTTGGTGGTCGGGCTCGGTGCTGCCGTCATGCTGCTCAAGCAGCGTCTTATCCACCGCAACCGTCAACCCTTGATCTAAAACGACCGCCCGAGGTATCTGACGCCCTGACCAACCGGGCTGGACGGGGGCCTGCGCGCGCATCGCGGGGTGAGCTCGCGGGACCGGTTACCGGCTAGGGAGTCATCCTGTGTGCTGCTCGCCAGCGGTGGAGGATCTACGGGCCACAGTTGTCGGTCACTGCGCGGTTTCTGGTGCGCCCTTCCTTGCCGGAGCGGCGAACGCCTCGACGCCTGCCGCACGCGGAACGGCTCAAGATCAGCACGTTGGTGCTCAGCCCGGTCGATCAGGTTGTCGAAGTCGATGTCGGGCAGGCGCGAAGCGAGATCGGCGAGGTCGCGCAAGGTCGTCCACAGCAGCTTCTTGCCCTCGATCCCCATCGCGAGAACATCAAGCTTCACGAACCGGCTGAGCGGCGAGTACGTCCCAAGTCGACCGTTGAGCTTCAGCCGTCCCAGGCGCTCGGCGCCGACCGCGAGTCCGATCTTGACCGGATTCATCCGGATCCCAAGACGACGCATGATGCTCTCTGCTCATCGAAATCGCCGAGCGGGCCCGCACTGAAGGGATGGCGCTGTGGCTGGTCGCCCAGAGTCCACTGGTGCTGCGTGCCCTGGAGGCCGCCTTGGCAGACCAGCTGATACCTCGCGCCGCCACGGTGGCTGAGGTAGTAGGCGCAGTGCGCAGCGTAACCCCGACATCATCGACGTCACCGACAGCCCCGATAGGCAGATCGCGACCTTGACATTACGGTTCTGTGCGGCCCGCCGAAGGATGTCGAAGGCGGCCGCGACGCCGCATTAAAACATTGTCTGACGTTGCCGGGTGCTCATGGCTTCTGTCGTTTCTGGGGTCCAGTGGGCGAGCAGGATGGTCGCGTCGTCTTGAAGTTGGCCGTTTTGGTGAGCCATGACGGCGTGGGTGAGGCGGCGGACGGTCTCGGGCGGAGGGTGGGCAGCGGCGGCTTCGCGTTCGAGGAAGTCGATGAGCCGTGTCTGGCCAAAGTGTTCGCCGGTGTGGTTGCGGGCTTCGGTGATGCCATCGGTGTGCAGGACCAGCCAGTCGCCGGGCTGCAGGATTTCCTCCGCGATGGTGAGTTCGGCAGTGTCCACACCGAAGGGGGGCCGTCGCCCGCCGGTGAGGGTCTTGACGACTTTGCCCGAGCGCAGCACGAGAGGGTGGGGATGGCCCGCGGCGAGGTAGCGCAGCCGGCCGGTGGCCAACTTCAGCTCGGCCAGGACGCCGGTGGCAAACGGGCCACGCCGGAACTGACCGATGATCGTTTCGTCGATGGCGCGGGCTTGGTCATAAAGGCCGTGGCCGTCGCGGCGGGTGCTGCGGTAGGCCGCCAGCACGGTGGCGCCGATGAGTCCGGCGTCGAGGGTGTGGCCCATCGCGTCGAAGATGGCCAGAGACGCCGTGTCTTGGGACAAGGCGTAGTCGAAGGCGTCACCGCCGACTGCGTAGCTGGGCTCGACCATGCCGGCCAGGACGAAAGTGTCCGTGCCTGCGGTCAAGGGCGGGAGTAATTCCCAGATGAGCTCGGCGGCTGGGGTACGGGGTTGCTGGCGGCGGGCGGTATCGAGCCCATCGCCGTACTGCGTGGTGATCGTGACCAGCTGACCGATGAGGGCGGACAGCCATCGGCACTGCTCCCGCAGCCGAGGGTCGCGCAGGTCCCCGCTGGTGAGCAGGGTCACGTCGAGAACCCCGAGGCGTTCGACACCGTCGAGTAGCGGAACCCACAGCCGAAGGCAGTCTGCGGCGTCGGTGGCAACGATGTCGACCAACCGAAAAGCCCGTCCGGCAAGGGTGCTATCCACCCCAAGAGGCTCGCGGCCGGCGGGGTCGTGGCCGGGTAGCGGGATAAGCTTGCGCTGGTCGTAGTCGATTAGATAGATCACGACCTGCACACCCAGCGCACGGCCGGCGTCGGCCACGATGGCGGGCAGCCGATCGGGAGGCCCTCGATGGGTGCCCTGCAGCAGTGTGACCAGCGCGGCCAGCGGCCCGGCGTCGGGTCTGCCATCGCGGATCGTTCGGCTGTAGGGAACCCGGCGCGGCCAGACGAGCTCGTCGAGGCGCTCATTGATTGCGTGCGCCAGGATGTCGCGCTGCAGCGCGGGCAGCGGCATGAGCCCGTGCAGATGCGCCTCGACTTCCATCAGGCCCGCATCTCCCCCTAAGGCGAAGTACCGCAGCCACAGCTGTTCCATGGTCAGCTCGGCGCGCTGGTAACCGACCGCCAGCAGCCGCTGCTGCTCGTCCTTATGAGCCCAAGACATGGCCAGTGCTCAGCGCCGACGTCGGACGGTGGACCGCACGAGTGCCCGCCCCACATCGAGCAGCTTCTTGTGCTCGCGTTGGGCGGCGCTGGCCAACATGGTAAAGGCGGTCTGCTCGTCGGTCGCCTCGCGTTCCATCAGAATCCCCTTGGCCATGCTGATGAGATCACGGCTGTGCAGCGCGTCCTTAAGGTCGTCGCTGAGCCGCTGGGCGTGCTGGTAAGACTGGACGTTGGCCACCAGGATCGCCGCCTGCGCGGCGAACATCGTGAGCAGGTGCTCATCGCGCTCGGTGAAGGCGCTCGGTTCGTCGGCGTAGACCTTGATTGCCCCCAGTGAGATGCCGCCGGCGACCAGCGGGGCGCTCAGCGCTGCGCGCATTCCCAGTGACGCCGCGGCGCTTGACCATCGTGGCCAGCGGGTTTCCCGGGTCAGGTCCTCGACCCGGAAGACGGCGCGTTGGGCCCAAGCGCTCAGGCACGGGCCCTCATTCAGCTCGTACTGCAGGGCATCCGCCCGTTCCACCAGCGGATCCGACGCAGCCGCGGTGGTCTTGCGGCCTTGATCGTCCAGCAAAGTGACTCCGGCACCGATCGTGCCCGGGATGGACTCCACCGCCAGCGAGGTCACCAGGCGCAATGCGGTACTTACTGTTTCTTGGGACAGCAAGAGCCCCGACATTCGCGCGAACACCGCGGCCAACTCGTCGGCCAGCGGCAAATCCGAACCCCTCACAGTCACCCCGTCCACATATAGATTGCCTTGAACGCACACAACAACCGTTGCAGCACCGCCCTAACAATCCATCACACAGTCACCGAAATCCGTGCCCATACCACGCACCCAGCGCTATCGTGTCCGCGACGGGATACCCCTCCTTCGCACTTCTCAACCACCCGACCAGCTTCCTCTACCGAACCCCGGCATCCAGTCAGAAGTGGCGGACCGGGAACATGCCCGGCTCTGGTGGTTTGCCGCTGACGGTAGTGGTAATCTCACCACCAGCTCGCGGCTTGAGCTTGCGGTTCTGCGAGCCCGCCGCAGGATGTCGAAGGCGGTCGCGGCGTCGCCACGCTGTTGGTCCATGATGATCCCAACGGCCTGACCGATGACCGCGCGTGAGGTCAATGCCTGGTGCAGATCCTGCGACAGCTGCTTCTGGCCGGCCAGCTTCTAGGCGACGGCCATCGCGCCGGCGGCGTTGCCAGCGAACACCTCCAGCTGCCCCCGGCTCTCCTCACTGAACCGATCACGCTGAACCGAGTAGAGGTTGTAGCACCCAACAGCCCGATAGGAATGCTCAGCGGCAACCCTCGACACGAGCGCACACCTTGCTCGTTAACGGCCCGACACAAACTTCGCCAACGCACCTCGGCGGTGCTGTCGATAAGGTAATGAGCCTCGCCGGTGTTCATGGTGTCCAAGCAAGGACCTTCACCAAACCCATACTGCAGCTCGTCAAATCCGCAGTGCCGGGTGCGCCCTCGGGCAGCTCACCATCAGCCTCACTTGTTAGTGGTATGTGCGTCAAGTCCGTTAGGCCCACAATTAGGAAAGCATGCCTCTCGTCTGCGGTGATTAGATTGCGGTTCAGCTGCATTCGCAGCTTCGCCAAATTTTCACTACGCAGTCGATTCTCGGCAAATTCAGCTAGGCTGGACGTCGCCGGGACGAAGCCGCCCCAGGGAGCTGACATGAGGTAATAACCAGGTGGGTGCTTCTCCGTCGGCGCCATGCTGCTGACGTACCAAATTTTGTACTGTTTCGCGACCGCATATAGATCCCTGTCCATACAAATATGGCGTCTCTAGCCGGACAGTCATTCCTCGGTCTTGTCAACCCCGCCTTCGGGTACTGAACTGACGCTGTCGGGGTGGGTGGCGACGATTTCACCGATCGACCGCACCTCGCCTGCTCAGCCGTCCCTCAAAGCTGCACCACCGATGCCGCTGAGGGCATAACGCCCGCCAGTCCACGGCCTGTGGTGACGTCGTTCCGTCTC
>JALZDU010000491.1 GCA_030862405.1 Actinomycetota bacterium
CGGGTGATGGCTTGGCGGATCCACCAGGTGGCGTAGGTGGAGAACTTATAGCCCTTGATGTAGTCGAATTTCTCCACCGCACGGATCAGACCTAGATTGCCTTCCTGGATCAGGTCCAGAAACGGCATGCCGCGACCGGTGTAGCGCTTGGCCAGCGACACGACGAGGCGAAGGTTGGCCTCCAGCAAATGGTTCTTGGCGCACTCGCCATCGCGGACGATCCAGCACAGATCCCGGCCCAGCTGCGGACAGAGTTTGTCGGTGGTGTCCTCGGATCTGCGCATCCGCTCGGCGGCGTAGAGACCGGCCTCGATGCGCTGAGCGAGCTGGACCTCCTCCTCGGCGTTGAGCAGAGCGACCTTGCCGATCTGCTTGAGATACGCCCGTACCGAGTCGGCCGAGGCGGCGAGTTCAGCGTCCTTGCGGGCTTGGCGCAGCGCCTGGGACTCCTCCTCATCCCAGGTTAAGTCCTCCGCATCGGCACCCCCGGACAGCTCCGCCTCGTCGGCGTCCACAGTGATCTCCTCGACCCCGACCTCACCCTCGGCCAGGTCCTCGGCCGGGCCACGTTCAATGCCGGCGGTCTCATCTAGGGCGACGTCGACCTGCGGGTCAGCCCTGCGGTTGCCGTCGGGGCCGGTGGCGGGTCCGGTCACGGTGGCGGGTTTGGTGCCCGTCTTAGCGGTGTCGCGGGGAGCTTTCGCTCGTGCGCGCGCCACGCCGCTGCGGGCGGCACATTAGATGGTCTACTGGGTGACACGCGTTCCTCTCGGGGCGCCACGACTGTGATACGTGGTTGCTGTACTGATTGCCAGCGGCCTGAAACAGACTCTGACTCAGCCTCGGCGGGTTGCCCTCAAAGTGCGCTGTCCGCCCCCATCAGCGCTGCCGTTGGTTGGTCGGGGTGCTCCCGGTCGTCCGGGCGTTTGTCGCCGAGGTTGTCCCCCGCGGCGTCGGCTTGTTCACCGAGTAGTTGCTGTCGGATCGTGATCCTGTTGCCCATGGTCATGCCAAGGCCCTCCGATCGGATGCGAGACATCGATGTGTTCAGTTGGACCCGTCGGGCAGGAAAACGATGCGCAGGCGGCCGAGGGCGTCGCTGAGTGGGGTGCCCGAGGCCCGGTCGTGGGCACGATGTTGCAAGGCGCCCTCGTCGGTGTCCGGGGATTCCTCGGCTTTCACCCCACGTGCACGGACGCAGAGTGGTGGCCGACAGTAGCGGTGATGTAAGGATCTTGGCCGTCGGTAACCATAGTCAGTGCCAGCTCAGCGATGGCTGGCGTGGTATCAACAGGAATGACGAGTAGATCGATCCGCTGGTAGTCGGTGTCGATGAGTCGAATCATGCCCACGTCCCCGGCAGCGGACCAGTCCACGGCAACGTTGCAGCCGCTGGCGAGCCTGATTTGGTGAGGAGCGCTGTCCCATCCGGTCCTGTTCAGCGCGATTCCACAGACCGGGGTTCGCTGGGCTCCGAGTGCCTCGATCAGTGCGGCGAGCTCAATGGCGGGACCTGTCGACCGTGGCCACCACGCACCGTCGACAGCACCCCTGACCGAACTACTCGGCTTCAGGCTCAGACGTGCCCAGCCACCGCGGAGAGCCACGCTGTGCGCATCGACGTGATCTCGGTTGGTGTTGTGAACCGACCTCATGTCGGCATTCCCGTCCCGGCCTGAGCAACAGCCGGTGTCATGGTGAGGCCGAGAACGGCGCGGGCTGGGATGCCGTGCGCACGGAGTGTAATCAGTCACCAACAACACTACCCTCGATGGTCCCTCATACCAGCAGTGTCAGCCGGACTGGTCTGCACGGAGCAACCGAGCACCTGGCAACGACTTCACCCTGACCTGCGGTGAATAGAGATGCCCGCCGCCCGTTACGCACCGGTCTCATAGACCGCGAGATTGAACCAGCCGCACTTCCCAAACGACTCGGCTAAGGCATGATCTCCTCCCGGCGCGAGGTGTAACCCTGCCTGGTCGAGGGACCGGGGAGCAAGGCACAGGGTCAGGGCGTCCTCGCCGAGCTGCGACCCTGCTGGTGCTCACCCAGCGCCGACCGCGCACCGTCTAGGCGGGTGAGAAGGCAACCTACTTGGCCGTGCCGGGCACTGTGGCAGCGTCGGACTCCGCTGGAAGGCTAGCTTTGGTGTCCCGGACACGGTTTTGCAGTGAGCGGTACTCCTGGTGACCCGTCAGCCTCGTTTTCACCTTGAGGTCGAACGTAGCGGGGGTTCGCCACGGTGATACCCAGTTACGGTCAACCTCGACAGCGGCCTCTTGCTTGATCACGGCCATCCGCTCGCGCATCTGCGCCAACTCCTGCCGCACAGCATCCACGCCACCCTGGACGTCCGTACCATCCTGGTTTACATGTTGCACGGTGCTGTCGTGTGCCTGGTGAGGGTGAGCGCTCTCATCGTGTCGGTCGTCGCCGGGGGTTGCCCGGGCATTTTCGGCGTCAACTTGTTCGTCGAGTAGCTGTTGTCGGGTCTTGATCCTGTCGCCAATGGTCATGGTGGTGGTCCTTCCGATCGGACTGGGGAGAACGCCCAATTCAGCCGACAGGCGAGCAATGCGTCGGCGGCCGACGACGTCGCTGGATGAGTTCCCCCAGGCCTGGTCATTGGCATGGTGGTCCGGGGCGCCGTCTTCGTTGTCTGGGGATGCCTTGGCTTCCGTCGGAGGGCCCACGGGCGCAGAGTGGTAGCCAACAGTGGCGGCAATGTCAGGATCGTGGCCGTCGGTAGCCATAGTGAGCGCCAGGTCAGCGGTGGCGTCCTCGGTGTCGGCCGGGATGAGGAGCAAATCGATCCGCTGGTCATCGGTGCCGACGATCCGGACCAGGTGCACACCTGAGGTTTGGAACCAGTCCACGGCAACGTTTCGGCCGCTGCGCCAGACTCGGCGAGGAGCGTTGTCCCATCCGGCCATGTTCAGCGCGATCCGGCGGACCGGCACTCCGACTGCCTCAATCAGTGTGCCGAGCTCGATGGCGGGATCTGTCGACCGTGGCCACCACGCGCCGTCCAGAGCACCTTTGGCGGAACTACTCGGCTTCAGGCTCAGGCGTACCGAGCAGTCGCGGGCGACCAAGTTGCGCGCATTGAGGTGGTCTGAGTTGGTGGTGCGAACCGAGGTCATGTCAGCGTTCCCGTCCCGGCTTGAACTACAGCCGGTGTCATGGTGAGCCGAGAACGACGCAGGCTAGGATGCCGGGCGCACGAAGAGTAGTCGGTCACTACCGACGCTACCCTCAATCGGTTCACCACACCAGCTGCGTCACACCGTGACGGCGCCTGTACCAGCAACTCCAGGGCATCGGCGGCATCCAGGTCCTCGAAGGCCCTCGTGCCCTTCGGGCAGTCCTGGCACAACACGCACCACGCCGCCCCACTTGCGCTCGCCCATGGCATGCCCGCGGTCAGGTCGAGATCTCCCGCTGATATGGACTGCGAGAAACTCGGCTGGGTATCGGCCTGCGGTGGTCCACACCGCAGCGGCTGGCTCGCGTCCACCCGCACCCACCCACGTCGTCGTGGACGGGGGGCTGGCCTGCACCATCGCGCTGACCTTGAGCTCCGCCCACCGTGCCCGCCTCCAAGGCGCCCGGACTGCCGGTTCCGCTCCGCTGCTGGATCGGCGTCCCTGCGCTTCCCCTCTTACCGTGGAGACATCGCCTTAAGGGAGAGCGGCGATGGAGACACGGCGCAAGTTCGATGAGCAGTTCAAGGAAGGCGCGGTGCGGATCGTCCGGGAAACCGGGAAGTCAATCGTCCAGGTGGCCCGGGAGTTGGGGATCAACGAGGGCACCCTGAGTAATTGGGTGGCCAAGGACCGCCGCGCTCGGGAGCGGCGACGGGAAGCTGAGCGAGAGTGAACGGGCGGAGCTGGCGCGGCTGCGCAGGGAGAACGCGGAGCTGGCGATGGAGCGTGATGTGCTAATAGGCCTCGTGGAGGACGGGCCTGGGCAGTCGTGGACGTCTGGTGATGTCTTAACCCATCGAGGTTCTCGCTTGAGACCGGCGCATCTCGGCGTGTCCAGCCCGTCTCCGACGCTGTGGTGGTCCAGGGTCGGTGGTGGTTCGAGCCCGCCCGCAGGGTGACGTCAACGGATGTGCCGAGCCTGCGAGCTCTTTGCTGAGAAAACCGACGCTCCTTGCTGGTTGCTGGGATTGCGAACGGCTCTATCGGAGGTCAGGCCTCGAGCCTTGCTGTTAGGTTGCCGCGCGGTGCCACCGGTCACTCGGACCGGAACGAAACCGATTACTGGCAAAGGGGGAATCGTAGTGATTCCAGACCGGCGCGTATGCGGATCGCCACAACGCAATGACCGGATTCTTGGCGAGGTGGGTAGTGCTAGCAACCGAGCGGTTCACTCAGCCAGGGACGTCACCGACGGGGAGGTCAACAGCCAGAGCCACAGTGACGGTCTCGACATCACGCACGGTGCCGAGGATGTCTCCCACGGCCCACAACTGGACCACACGCAAGGTGAGCCACCCCGGGTTTGGTACCGCCCTTAGTTTGTGTGTGATGCCGCCGGGGTGGCGGCGTCCGTTGCGTAGTAGGCGGCTTCGGCTTCGGCCGGTGGAATGCGGCCGTGGATGTGTTGACACCACGCGCCAGCGCCCTCCTGCGCTGGGCTACCAACCCCTCGGCGACATGGGGCGGTTGGTACCGGCACCGGGGCGGTGCGCGCCGCCGCCGCAGGGCCGGAGGGTTTCTCTCCGAGTTGACTCACGAGTGCGGCGGTAGGACCGCTAGCGAGTAACGTGATTGCCGATCACGGCGTGTCGATGGCACCATCAAAGCCATGGAACGCGTGTTGCGCAGATTTCGCTGCCCCGGATGCCCGGGTGCTCGGCTGAATATGTACTGACGCGTTCGCGCCTCGCAGTGCGGTTGCCCGCCCCCGGTGACATCCGGGGGCGTTGTCGTCTTTCGCGCTTTCCCACGACCCTTCTGCGAGGCATCAATGTCTATTACCCCCGCCACGACCGTTTCCGACCCCGTCGCCGACGAGCTCGCTCTGCGCGACCTAACCGATCCTGCGGCAGGCGAGCACGCAGTACAGCATGTGGTCACTGCGCTGGAGGCAGCGCTGACTACCGCGTGGCATGTACCGGTGCATCACGACGCGGGCCCGCGGGTCGTGACGGTCGCCGACAACTACGACCGGCTGCGCTACTCGCCTGATGCCATCACCCGCGACCGCCGCTACACCCGCTACGTCGGCGACGGGCAGATGCTGCGTTCGCATACAACCGCGCGCATCCCGGCCCTGCTACGCGCGCTGGCGGCCGGTGGTCCCGGTGAGGTAGTTCTCAGCGTGCCGGGCATCTGTTACCGCCGTGACGTCGTCGACCGCCATCACGTGGGAGAGCCGCATCAGATGGATCTATGGCGGATTCGGCGCGGCGGGCAACCGCTTGGCGAGGCCGACCTCGTCGAGCTGATCGAGTTGGTCGTCACTGCGGTGCTGCCCGCACACACGTGGCATACGCCCCCGACCGAGCACCCGTACACGCTGGTCGGCCGGGAGATTTACGTGCGGATTGATGATGTGGACCTTGAGATCGGCGAGTGCGGGCTCGCCCACCCGGAGGTGCTGCACGGCTGCGGATTGCCCACCGAGGCGTCCGGGCTCGCGATGTGACTCGGACTCGACCGGCTCACCATGCTGGCC
>JALZDU010000494.1 GCA_030862405.1 Actinomycetota bacterium
CCCGTCCCCTGCCCCTCGGCCCGGCGCCAGTGTTCAGGTCGGTGCCAAACCGACGCAAGGGACGATCAGCCCTGGTGCGTGGTAGCAGCCGACGACGGGGGCCTGACCGCGATGGAGCCCCGGACGGCCGGGCAACCCCTAATCGGGGCGTCTCAAATCCCCTAATCGTGGGACTGTGGAGGGTCCGATCCCTACTACATAACCTTAGGGAGTCAGATCTATGTCGCACCAGCCTCGTTCGGGCTACATTATCAGCGCTGACCGTGTGCGCAGAGTGATCCCGAGCGGCGCGACGGCGCGAACGCGAACATGTAGCCGTCCCTCCGAGCAGCCACTCTGGGGAAGTCATGCCGATGCAACTCGGGGTCTCGCGTGCGGCCACAGAGGGTAATGCCCAGAGTCCGACGCTGCCACCCCTGCCGTGGGAGCGCGCGTATCGCCGCCGCGTGGTGATCGCAGATGTGATCACCATCGTGGTGGGCATGTGGTTCGGGCTGTTCCTGCTCAGCGGGAGCTTCGCCCCTGGCCCGCGTGCTGCGCTGATCAGCGCGGTTACAGGCATGGTGCTCCTGGCGTCACTCGCTTTGCGGCGGTCGTGGGACCTTCGTATCCTCGGCCAGGGAGCGGACGAGTTCCGGCGTGTCAGCTCGGCAGTGGCGACCGCCGTCGTCATCCTGGGGCTCGGCGGGCTGATAACACTCCTGGATGATCTCAGACCGTGGGTCTTCGCCATCGTGCCGACGACAGGCGTTGCGATGGGTGTCGCGCGCTACGGGTTGCGCAAGGCGCTGCATGCCCGGCGTGCTCGCTCAACCTGTATGGTGCCGGTGCTGGCTGCGGGGTCCGAGGACGAGGTGGCGGATCTCATCGCCCGGACGCGGCGCGAAACGCACAACGGGTGGCTGATCGAAGCCGCGTGCATACCGGCACCCACCGCGGGACCACCGCACAACGAGATCGCGGGAGTTCCGGTGGTCGGCAGCCTCGACGACGTCGCAGCGCGTGCCCATCATGGGGGTTACCGGATCGTCGTCGCCGTACCCCACCCCTCCTGGACCCGGGGGCGGCTGCGCGACCTGGCATGGCAGCTTGAGAACACCGCTGCGGACCTCGTCGTCGCGCCCACACTGATGGAGGTGAGCGGCCCGCGGTTGCATTTCTCCCCCGTATATGGTCTCACGCTGCTGCGCGTGAGCAAGCCGTCGTTGAGTGGGGTGCGCTGGCTGTTGAAGGCCAGCATCGACCGCGTCGGCGCGCTCTGTGCTCTCGTGGTGCTGGCACCCGTCCTGCTCGCGGTCGCACTCGCGATCAAGCTCGAGGATCGCGGTCCCGTACTGTTCCGTCAGGAACGCGTCGGCAAGGGTGGCACGTCGTTCATGATGGTGAAGTTCCGCTCCATGGTCGTCGACGCCGAGGCCCGGCTCGCCGAGCTCACGGAACGCAACGAGGGTGCCGGCCCACTCTTCAAGATCCGCGCAGACCCCCGAGTCACCCGGGTGGGTCGGCTCCTGCGCCGCTACTCGATCGACGAGCTCCCGCAGCTTATTAATGTCGCGGCCGGCCACATGTCACTTATCGGACCCAGGCCGCCGCTACCCGTTGAGGTCAGCTGCTACGCAACCGACGCACTACGGCGCCTTCTCGTCAAGCCTGGAGTCACGGGGTTGTGGCAGATCTCCGGACGCAGCGATCTGAGCTGGGAGGAGTCGGTTCGGCTCGACCTCCGCTACGTCGAGAACTGGTCGCTGGCGCTGGACGTCGTGATCCTCTGGAAGACGGTGTCGGCTGTGGTGCGCCGCGCCGGAGCTTACTGAGAAAGGCACCCGTGATCCGCACCGACGACGACTGCGACCTCGAGCCTTCGGCCATGAACAACTGCTTTTCGATGCCGGGCGCTGACGTCCGTACTGCCTTGTACCGCCCGGTATCACGGGATGCACGCGTCGCGAGTGCGACAGTGTTCCGCACCCTGAGAGCGTTGCGTCCCGCCCACCCTGCGCCCCAGCGCGGCACGCGCGGACGTCCCCCGAAACGGCGCCTCGTGCTCCTACCAGTGGGCGAGCCCGAACTTGCCGACCACACCCGCACCGTGAAATCTGTGATCGTGTGTGCGACCGATCCCGGTCACGGCGCCGATACACCGCCGGGCATCGTCACTCCCTTACACCCGCCACTGCCGAGCCGCTCATTACAAGATGGTCACAGTGGAGGTGCTAACCGACGACGGTCTTTACGAGGCAAAAGCGCTGGGTTACGCTTGTTGCGCGCCAACTCACTGGCGGCGACTCTGGGGGGCAGCCTCGGCAGGGCTATCGTGGCGTCAGAAACCAGCCACCGGCTGTGCTTATCAACAACAGACAGGGTCGGTAGTAAGACCCGATTCGAGCAGGGTAGGTT
>JALZDU010000495.1 GCA_030862405.1 Actinomycetota bacterium
ATCTCGGTTGCGGCATGAGCCACTCCCTTGTTCGCATCGTGTCGACCGTTCGCGCCAACGGCCGCCTAGCGCGGGCGGAAGCATACGACGCCGAGACGCTACGCGGTGCACATCCCGGGCTGCAGACTGTACTTACCTGGTCGCTGAGGGTCTGGTAACTGACAGTGGCGAATGCCGGACTCCGCGGTCGGCGTCGCTGGCGGCCGTCAAGGCGCTGTTCGAAGCCCATCACCGGCGGTGGCAGACTTGAAGCTGTGCAGCATGAAGTGACTTTGCTGGTCCGGGCAGGTTGCCACGCATGCGTGGCAGCCCGGGAGGACATCGCTCGAATCTGCGGTGAACTGGGCGTTCCGTGGCAGACCAGCGACGTGGACCAAGACGCCGAACTGCGGGCCGAGTACGGCGACCGGGTCCCGGTGATCCTGGTCGATGGGCGGGAACAAGGTTTCTGGACGGTGCAGGAGAAGCGTCTGCGAGCCGCGCTCACCCGGTGAAGAGCATTACGATCTGGTCTCTTAGTGAACCGCCCGCCGGTGCGCCACCGAAATGGTCTGCGTGACTGCGTCCCGTTTATCCGACCGGTTATCCGTCCCGGTGGCCGCCCTGGTCGGCCTGCTGCCGGTGGCCGCTGGCCTCGGGGTGGGCCACCTGGTCGGCGGGTTTGTGTCGCCCGCCGCTTCGCCATTCCTCGCGGTGGGCAACACCGCAATCGACTTCACTCCCAGCTGGCTCAAGGATTTTGCGGTTCGCACCTTCGGCACCTACGACAAGCTGGTGTTGTTGCTGGGCATGGCGGTAGTGATCGCACTGATCGGTATTGCCGCCGGATTGCTGTCCCGGCGTTCCCGGACACCGGGGCTGATCCTGATCCTCCTGCTGGGTGCGATCGCCACTGCTGCCGTGATAACCCGTCCCAACGCAGGCACATTCGACGTCCTTGCCCCATTGGCTGCGCTGGTCGTCAGCTCGGCGGTGTTCACCGCGCTGCATGGCTGGAGTCTGGCGAGTCAGCCGCAGCCTCCAGACCCAGCGGCGGTGGGGGTGCCGCGCCGCAAGCTGCTGGTCGGGTCGGCTGCGGTCGCCGCCGGTGCCGGTATCGCAGGCGCAGCGGGCCAGCGGCTGGCCGGGTGGGGTGGCGTCGAGACTTCCCGCGCTGCGGTGGGACGGATCGTGCCCACCGTCCCCGCGCCGCCGATCCCGGCCGGGGCGGACTTCGCCGCCGACGGCTCGCCGACCTTCATCACCCCCAACCGGGATTTCTACCGGGTTGATGTGAACCTCACGTTGCCACAGCTGCGCGCCGAGGACTGGCGATTGCGGGTGCATGGGATGGTCGACCGGGAACTCAACCTGGACTGGGTGGACTTGACCTCCCGCCGGCTGGTCGAGCGCGCTGTGACCATGACCTGCGTGTCCAACGAGGTAGGCGGCCCCTACATCTCCACCTCGAACTTCACCGGCGTGCTGCTGGCCGACATTCTCCAGGAGGCCGGTGTGCGACGTGGCGCCGACCAGGTACTCACCACCAGCGTCGACGGGTGGACCTGCGGCAGCCCGACCGAGGTCCTCGCCGACCCGGGTCGGGAGGCCATGTTGGTCATCGCGATGAATCGAGAGCCGTTGCCGATCGAGCACGGCTTTCCGGTTCGGATGATCGTTCCTGGACTTTACGGTTTCGTGTCCGCAACCAAGTGGATCACCGATATGGAGCTCACCACGTTCGAAGCGAAGCAGGCCTACTGGGTGCAGCGGGACTGGGCGCAGCGGGCACCGATCAAGACAATGTCCCGAATCGACAGTCCTGGCGCGTTCGAGGGGATCAGCCCGGATACACCGGTGACGGGTATCGCGTGGGCGCAAACCAAGGGGATCGAGAAGGTCGAGATCCGGATCGACCGGGGCGAGTGGCAACCCGCAGAGCTGTCCACTGAGGTCAACGTGGACACTTGGCGGATGTTTAGGCTGCGGGGTCGGTGGGAACCAGGCAGTCACGTCGCGGAGGTTCGCGCGACGGACAAGACCGGATATACCCAGACCGCGGACCGGGCCGCACCAATACCGGACGGTGCCAGCGGATGGCACTCTGTACAGTTCACTGTCCGATAAGGACGCAAAAAGGACACTGAGGACGACTGCTTGCAGGGCAGATGTGTCCTATTCGTAATCCGCCTGACCTGAACCCCACACAGGGGGACTACCGAAGTAATGCAAGTGAGGCCCGGACCAGCCGGGCAGCCCTATGAGGAGTTGAGATCGAGTTGAGGAAGATCCAGCGAGTGGCTGCGGTCGGTGCTATGGCCGCCCTGACCATCGCGCTCGGAGCGTGCAGCAGCGC
>JALZDU010000465.1 GCA_030862405.1 Actinomycetota bacterium
CGTCGCGGCGATGCTGGCCGCGCACGCGGGCTGGGCGCCGGGCGAGCGGACCCTGCAACGCCACTTCGCCCGGCTGGGCTTGAACACCCGCCCGGACGGGACCCCGCCGGCGGCGTTCGGGCGGTTCGAGGCGGCAGCGCGCAACGAGTTGTGGACCGGCGACGCCCTGCACGGCCCCAAGATCGATGGCCGCAAGACGTATCTGTTCGCGTTCATCGACGACCACTCCCGGGCGCTGGTGGGTTACCGGTGGGGCCACAGCGAGGACACTGTGCGCCTGGAAGCGGCGCTGCGCGCCGCGCTGGCCGCCCGTGGCGTCCCCAGGCGGATCTACGTCGACAACGGCTCGGCGTTCGTCGACTCCCAACTGCTGCGCGCCTGCGCCAGCCTGGGCATCGGGCTGGTGCACTCCCGCCCCGGCCAGCCCGCCGGCAGGGGCAAGATCGAGCGGGTGTTCCGCACCGTGCGCGAGCAGTTCCTCGTCGAGATCGCCGACGGCACCGAAACCGCCGAGGGCCCCGACCGGGCCGGCAGCCCAATCGTCGACCTGGCCGAGCTCAACAGCACGTTCACCGCCTGGGTCGAGCAGGTCTACCACCGGCGCCCGCACACAGAGACCGGCCAGCCCCCGCTGGCACGCTGGCTCGCGCCCGGCCCGCCCACGCTGCCCACCCGCGAGGCGTTGCACGAGGCGTTCCTGTGGTCTGAGCGGCGCACCGTGACCAAGACCGCGACCGTGTCGCTGCACGGAAACACCTACGAGGTCGACGCCGCCCTGGTCGGACACCGCGTCGAGCTGGTGTTCGACCCGTTCGACCTCACCGACATCGCCGTGCGCTACCAGGGCCGAGCCCTGGGCCCGGCGATCCCGCACCGGATCGGGCGCCACGTCCACCGCAAAGCCCGCCCCGACACCGACACCGCAGCGCCAGCACCGACCGGGATCGACTACCTGCACCTGATCGAGACCGCGCACACCGCCGAGCTGACGCAGCGGCTGCGCTACGACCAACTCGACGACCAGCACGACGGCGACCAGCACGACGGCGACCAAGACTTGGTCGGTCAGGACCGGGCCGACGCTGTGTTGGAGGCCGAGCTGGCCGGGTTCGCTGAGCTGACAGATCAGCTCCGCGCCGACGGGCAGCTCCCCGGCCAGCTCGCCCTGACCGACCACCCCGAACCCGCCGAACCCGGCGAACTCGGCGGCGACAGCGCGGAGCGGGCGTCATGACCATCGACCGGCTGCAGAGCTTCTACGGGTTCAGCCGCTCCCCGTTCCGCCGCGACCTCGCCGCCGGGATGCTGCACCGCCACACCAGCCACGGTGAGGCCGTCGCCCGGATCGGCTGGTGCGTGGCCGAACGCGCCCTCGGCGTGATCACCGGCGAGGTCGGCGCCGGGAAGACCGTCGCCATCCGCGCGGCGCTGGCCGGGCTGGACACCTCCCGGCACACCAATCATCTACCTGGGCAACCCCGCCGTCGGGGCGCGTAGGCTCTACCACGGCATCCTCACCGCCCTGGGCGGCACACCGCGGTTCCACAAGCCGCGCTGATCCCCCAAACCACCGAAGCACTCGCCGCCGAACACACCGAACGCGGCCGGGCGGTGGTCCTGGTCATCGACGAAGCACACCTGCTGGGCGCCGACCAACTCGAAGAGCTCCGGCTGCTGTCCAACGCCGACATGGACTCCCACAGCCCCCTTCGCCGCCCTGCTCGTCGGCCAGCCCACCCTGCGACGGCGGATCAAACTGGGCACCTTCGCCGCCCTGGACCAGCGCATCGCGCTGCGCTACTCGATGACCGGAATGGAGCTGCCCGAAACCAAGAGCTATCTCACCCACCACCTCGGGCTCGTCGGCCGCTCCGACACCCTGTTCTCCGACGACGCGATCGCCCTGATCCACCAGGTCTCCCGTGGGCTGCCCCGAGCGGTCAACAACCTCGCCGTCCAAGCCCTCGTCGCCGCGTTCGCCGCCGACAAGACCATCGTCGACGAGAACTCCGCCCGGGCCGCCGTCACCGAGGTCACGACCGAATGACCATCAACCCGACACCCTGACCACCAGGCCCCGCCAGCACCACCGGCGGGGCCTCACTCACGCCACCGCCACCTCCTCAGCCAGAACGTCGCGGCCGTAATCACTCTGCGAGTCGGCCAACAGGTGCTGTCCTTGGTAGGTCACCGCTTGGTAGGTGAGCACGCCCATGTAGTACGGATTGCGCAGCATGCTGAGCAGGCTGTTGTAGCTGACGTCGCGTTCGGGTCGGCTCGGTGTCTTGCGGGTGGTCAGGCCTTTCTCGCGCAGCGCTTCGACGAGGTCGGCCACAGTCCAGTCGCCGGTGGCGTACTGGTCGAAGGCCCACGTCATGAGCGGTGCGCGGGTCGGGTCCTGTTCGACCCAGGAGCGCAGGACACCATCGTGGTATTCGCGCTTATGAAGATAACCGAGCGGCGCTTTGTGGGGTGTGCCGCCCTCCCTGGCCTTGGCGCCTTGGCTACCAGGCCTTTGAGCACCTCTTGGGCCAGGTTGTCGGAGTAGAACTGGGCCATGTCGGCCATGATGTTGTAGAGGAACCGGCCAGACGGAGTATCGGTGAGGTTCTCGGTGCAGGAGACGAGCGTGGTGCCGGCCTTCTTGAGCGCCAGGTTGATCGCGATGTCGTCCTGATCTGACCAGCGGCGGAGCGCGTCGACCTGGTCCGGCCTTGTGTTGCTCCCGGTCAGTGTGCTGGAGGATTCAGACGAGCGAGGCGTCCAGGGTGATCTCGGTGTTGGCCTTGACCAGGCTTGACACCGGGCACTGCTCCTTGGCGCCTTGCGCGGTCTGCTGGAACGCCGCCTCGTCCATTCCCTCGACCGAGGCCCGGCAGGTCAACGCGATCTTGGTGATGCCCTCGCCGACGATCAGGGTGACCACGGCCGTAGTGTCGATT
>JALZDU010000029.1 GCA_030862405.1 Actinomycetota bacterium
CACCACGATGGTGCCGCCGGGCACGACGAGCCGGGCCAATGAACGCAGCGCCTCGGCGTCGTCCTCGATGTGCTCCAGGGTGTTGATGGTGATCACAGTGTCGACCGGCTTGTCGAGCTCCAGACCCGCTTCGACGTCGAGCTGGCGCACCTGCACCTCAGGCCGTTCCGCGAAACGCCGTCGCATGACCGCCACAGCTTCAGGATCGACGTCCGTCACAACGAGCCGGTCGAGGCCGCACAGCTGCTCGGCGAACTCGCCGAGACCGGCACCAACCTCCAGCACCGACCGGCCACAGTGCTCGACGATCAAACCGTGCTGGAATCGCCGGTAGCGGGGTTTGTCCGGACCCGCTTCCTCCCCCGCGACGCGACCCGTTGCCTCACTAAACGCGCCTACACCGTGAACTGCGTCGGCGGCCATGCCCACCGTCCTTCCGTCATCGGGACTGGCAGCTCCCGGCAAGGTTCGAATAACAAAACATTATCGCGGCTAGACCTGCTCAATCCGATGACCCTCCGTCGCCTCCTCCCTGTCCTGTCCTCGCTAACACAGCGGCCACGAGTCGCGCAGCCCGCGTCGTCAGGCACTGATGCTCCTGATGACCTGTCGGATAAGTTCCAGGCCGCTGGGTCTGCAGCCGTAGCGTGCCGAGGGTGGCGATCGGTTGGCTCGGATGTTTCTTGCCGCCAGGTGGCTCGTGACGACGACTTCCGCAGGCCCTCTACGTCCTAGGGCCCGCGTCGGCGGGCAACCCCGCACCGGGACCGTCTCTTGCGGGTCGAACGCAACCATGGTGTTCACTATGAAGTGGTGATGTACCGCTCGGCGGGTATGGCTCGGGGGCTGTGTTGGACAGCGGACGACTTAATCCCACTGTCGGTGCTTTTCGCGCCCCTTCATGCCCATATAATAGGAGCGACTTGCCAGGCTGCTGCCCATGGCTCGGGCGGGACAACAGGACTAGCCACGGTCGTCAATTGAGAACAAACACTAAGGAAAAAGGTGGAACGCGGGACAAATGTGCGGGTCGCCCGGCGTCCAGTTGGTCAATGGCGGTGGGGTGGAATAAACCCGAGGGGTGTGGAACCTAGGGCGCTGCTGTCCGGTCAGTGCCGCCGAGGACGGAGCACAAGATCAGAGCCAGCCGATACGGGCGCTGGCCAGCTCCTCATCAGCCGACGCTAGCGCCAGCTGCCCCGCCTTCACCCGATCAAGCAGCCGCCCCAGCACCTCCATGATCTCGGGAACAGCCACCCGAAGTGCCTCGGCATCGCCGGTGCCGACATCGGCCGTTGCCATGCCAGCCTGGTCAAGGAGGGCATCGAGATCGGACAGACGGGCACCGACCCATTCAAGGGGTCGCGCCGACAGCTGCTCGACGAAGTAGCGCGGGCCCGGCTCCCACTCCCGGAAGGCTGGATGATGGTGAGCACGGTCCAAGCTGCCCGGCAGACTCGCCACCGACCCCAGGAGGTCGACCCTCCACACGGGCCGGTCGATCACGATCGGCCGAGCCGAATAAATTGAACCCTTGAGCTCCCCCGGTTCGACGAGCCGTACCTCAAGGCGGACACCACGCTCGGCGCCCTCCTGGCCCGGCAGCGGATCCGGGTCGACGAAGTACAACTCGCCCATCACCACGCCGACTCGCTCGAACCCAAAGGCGTAGAACATGATGCCCTCCTCTGTGTCACGCTGATCACGACCATGTACGAACCAGCTTCTCGCATGGCAGCAATCAGGCGTGATCCACGCACCGACAAGCTCCCAGCGCGGGACCCGGCCCTTCCATACCCCGCACTCCAGCGCGATGCAAGGTGCGATCGTTTCCGCGAGCTGCGCCTGCGGGAGGGACGGAGCGCCTGGGAGGCGCTCTACCAGGGGATGGAGGCGGTCTTCGTCATAGCGGCGATCGGACCCGTGAGAGGGTGCGCTAAGCGCGCTACGGAATTTGCCGTGACCAGCACTTATTCTTTGCGCTTCGAACACGTATTTCGTGACACGCAAACTGGGGCAAAGCATCGAAGGAGTTAACATGGATATAGATTGAGTCACAACGGGAGGAGCAATGCGGCTTACACACCGTCGCGTCACCGTCATTGTCGGCGTGCTGGGATCGGCGATGCTGTTCATCGGCTCTGCGGTTGCCGCCCGAGCTGAGTCACCCAGCGCCCTCGTAGGCGACTCACAATTGTCCGGACCAGGAGTTGCCATCTCCGTCACCATCCCCACGGGCTGGCACCAGATCTCTAATCACGGCCATCCCCAAATCCTCCAGATGGTCTATCCCGACACGTGCTCGGAGGGACTCACGTGCGCGTCTGCCATGGCGGGCCTGTTCAGTGCCCAGGCCTCCAGCGTCCAGGAAGCAGCGCAGGTCGCTGAGCAGGCGGTCGCTGGGCAGCCCGGCATCCAGGGCGTAGCGGTTACGAGCGAGGGACCCACCCAGATCGCCGGGCGGAGCGGCTACCGACTCCATTTCATTTACTCGCACCCCAAGGCTAAGTTCCAAGCAGAGATTGCCGCTGTTGAGACCGGCCCCGCGTCCGCCGGAATGGTCCCGACCTCAGTGATCTGGGTGGCCGTGTCCGATCTGGCGGGTGCACCACCAGCAAGCGTCATCGACCAAATCATCGGCTCGGCCCAGCTGGCGGTTCAATAGAAGTAAACGGCCGCAGCGAACTTGGACAGGACAGAGTACGGGCCCGCGCTAATCGCTCCACCTGGGGTTCCAGATCACCCATGATCACCCGCCGGTGATCGACCACCGTCCACCTAGCCGTGGGATCCGGTCAGCCAACAACGGCTCCAACCGAGCCCATTCCTCATCAGTCAAGTCATGACGCTCGTGCAAGAGACGATCTACCGCATCCCACCCGTTAGATCCGCAGGACACACTCTAGTGTCGCAGTGATTCTGAGCTTCTAGAAGCGCACCGTTCAGCCGCCACGTGAGGCGGAGTGCAGGCCCATCGAGTCGTGACATCTTGGACTACTTCCTCCGCGGAGTGGCCGTGGGCTTGGGCTCGGGCATCACTCCTGGGCCACTGTGCGTGATGGTGCTGAAGAGCGCCGTGCGCTCCGGCGCGGTGGCTGGAGTATGCGTGGCACCGGCGCCGCTGCTGACCGACGCGGTCATCAGCGCCCTCGCGGTGACGGTGCTGGAGGCCCTTCCCGCGACGGCCTTGGCCATCGTTGGTGGCACGGGCCGGGTGCCCTCTTCGCGGCTTACCTGTCCTTCGATGCCTTCCGCGAGGCGCGGATCAGCCACCCGCCCGAGCTGGGCGCCAGCGGAGCGTCGATACGCCACGCGCTAGGCCACGGCGTCGTCGTCAACGCCCTCAGCCCGCACCCCTGGGTCTTCTGGGTGCTGATCGGCGGCCCTACGTAGTGACGGCGCGGGAAGAAGGAGCTCTGCACGCGGCGGGCTTCCTCGTCGGCTTTCGGGTTACTCGTCGGCAGCAAGCTCGTGCTCGCGACCACCCTCTCGGGGCACGCCGGCGAGTGAGCCAGCGTGCTTGCCGTGGCCTTCTCGCCGCAGCTGCGTGCTCCTACTCGTCGCGGGCGTCGCCCTGTTGGCTGAGTTCCTCCCACAAGTGTTTCATCGAGGGGGCCGTGCCGCGCATCGGCTTGCGGCGCGCGATGCGGGGACTGCCTAGCGGTACAGCCCAGGTGGCGGCCGGGGTGTCACGGCCGGCCTCCGTTGCAGTCCGTGGACGAGCCATAGTGGCGAAGTGCCGGAATCGTTCTGAAACCAGTGAGAGACCAATTGAGACTCAAACTGAGCTGAGACCCTTTGGTCGGCACGCCGATCACCGTTATGGCAGTGACCGGCGTTCGTTCTCCTAACAGCGGAGGATGCGGGATTTGAACCCGCGAGGGTTTTAACACCCAACACGATTTCCAATTCCACTTGTCCGGGTACAACGGAGTGCACACCCGCGCTCCGATGCAAGTCAGGAGATCACTGACATTGCCGTGGGGCATCTGAACGAGGGCGAACTGAGCCCCAAACTGAGCCCCGCCCATGATCAAGAAATGAGGCCGCGCCAGCTACGGCAATCCCGAGGTGGAGCCGCCTTTGGCGGTGTTAGGACTTACGTTGGTGTTGGCTCCGGATACATCTTGGTTGGCTCCGCGCAGGTACGGGTGTGGGATGTGGTCACACGCGCCATCCGCCACATCCTCACCGATATACCCACAACTCCAGCAGCGGCCGTAGACCGTGCTGCACACAGCGGTTCCTCGTTCACCCGAGCAGTTGGGTGCCCAGGCTGGTCGCCGCCCGGCGCAGAGCAAGGC
>JALZDU010000031.1 GCA_030862405.1 Actinomycetota bacterium
CCCCCAAGGTCGACCGTGCGCAAATCGTTCTCCCAACCGCCGATGAGCGGGAGCAAGTCACGATGCAGCGGACCCAGCGCCACCCGTTCGCCGCGGACGTTGAGAATAGATTCTGGCCGCTCGTCGACGGAATGCGCCTCGACATCATCGATCATTGTCTCTGCCTCCCAGCAACGCAGTGTAGCGATCTCACCTGGCCTTGAGGTGTCAGATAAGGAAAAGGCCCGTGCTACCATCAGCCCGCGTCCGGGGCAGCCGCATCGCCTGCCCCAAGGCTTTCCTAACCGGAGTCACCACCCCATGGTCACCACCGTTTCCGCGACGACCGACATCCGTCACAACGTTATCGAGGCGCTGGGACATACTCCCCTGGTCCGGCTCAACAGTGTGACCAAAGGGATCCGTACGCCAGTCGTCGCCAAGCTGGAGATGCTCAACCCCGGCGGCTCGGTAAAAGATCGCATCGGCATCCGCATGATCGAGGAGGCCGAACGTAAAGGGTGGTTGAGATCGGGCGGAACCATCGTCGAGCCAACCAGCGGCAACACCGGAGTCGGTCTGGCCATCGCCGCCGCGGTGAAAGGCTACTCCTGTATCTTCGTCATGCCGGACAAGGTCGCGCCGGAGAAGGTGGCACTGCTTCGCGCCTATGGCGCCCAGGTGGTCACCACGCCGACGGCTGTCGAGCGCGATTCGCCTGAGAGCTATTACTCGGTGGCCGACCGCCTGACGCGAGAGGTGCCGAACGCATTCCAGCCGAACCAGTATTTCAACCCGATGAACCCGCGCACGCACTACGAAACCACCGGTCCCGAAATCTGGGAGCAGAGCGGCGGCCGCGTGACCCACTTCGTGGCCGGGGTCGGCACTGGTGGGACGATTTCGGGCGTCGCAAAGTACCTCAAAAAGCACAACCCGGCTGTAAAGGTCGTCGGAGCCGATCCCGAGGGGAGCATCTACACGCAACCCGAAAATATGCACACCTACAAGGTCGAGGGGGTCGGCGAAGATTTCTGGCCGGGCACGTTCGATCCGACCCTGGTCGATGATTGGGTGAAAGTCTCTGACAAGGATTCCTTCCTTGCCGCCCGGCGTGTCACCCGCGAAGAGGGGATCCTTATCGGCGGCTCCGGCGGGCTGGCCGCCCACGCGGCGCTTGAGGTGGCACGGCAGGTGGACGACCCGGAGGCTCTCGTCGTCGTGCTGCTTCCCGACAGTGGTCGCGGGTACCTCTCGAAAATCTACAGCGACGACTGGATGCGGGAGAATGGATTCCTCTCCCGATTCACGCAGCCGGCACGAGTGGGTACGGTGGTCGCCGAGCGCTCGCACGAAACTCCGACCGTGGTGGCGGTAAGCTGCGATCAGACCGTCGCCGACGCCATCGAGCTGCTGCGCCAGCACGACATCTCACAGCTTCCCGTTGTGCGCACCGGCACACCGTTGGTAGCGGAAGACGGCACCGCCGCACGCGTCGAGGTGCAATCAGTTGCCGGCTCCGTGCAGGAGCGTGGTCTGCTCGACCAGCTATTCCGCAATCCCGACGCGCTAGGTGCAAAGATCAGCACCGTCATGGACGGTCCCTTCCCGTTGGTCGACGCCAATGAAGAGGTAGAGCGCGTTGTGCCGATGCTCGCCTCTGGCGCGCCGGCAGTGCTGGTGCAGCGCGACGGCGCGATCATCGGCGTCGTCACCCGCGCCGATGTGCTGGAGTACGTTGCCCATCACCGCGGAAGCTGAACCATAAGGCAACCGGGTTGTGGAGATCGTCGACGGAGAATTGTTCGCCGCCGTCACAGACAACAAGCGGCAGCCCGTGATTTGGTGACTTCACCGTCTCATGAGAAAGCTGTTATCGCCGCAAGCATCGGAGAATTCTTTTCCGCGCCCTACGAGGTCAAGCCAGCGGAGGCAATATTGCCCAATCTGGTCTCGTGTCGATGGTAGTTGAACCGTTCCCACTCATTGCTACCTCGGGATCGAAGGTGTCCTGAACTTAACCGTCGAGGTCGTTTCACAATCGAGCAAGACACACGAGTGTGTGAGGAAATGCAATCTCTACACCGTCACGGTGTCCAGGAGTCCTGAGCCGTCCATCCAGATGGCGAAGGAGACAATTACGTTCATCAGCGATCCTTGGGGCGGCCTCTACCACGCTGACGAGACGGTGAGCGATGTCGCGGTCTCCGCTACCATTCCCGGATTGTCGGCCGATCTGAAGGCACTCATTGCCCCAGTCCCCGGCCTCTGATCCCCGGCAGGTGACCGGGGGATCGCTTTTGGGGGAGTAGTACGCATGACCGCCGATTGGCAGGAAACCGCTTTCGAGACGCGCGCCATCCATGCCGGTCAGGAGCCTGATCCCACGACCGGAGCCATCACCACTCCCATCTATCAGACGAGCACCTTCGTGCAGAAGGGCATTGACGAGCTCGGCACGTACGAATACGGCCGCACCCACAATCCCACCCGCACC
>JALZDU010000047.1 GCA_030862405.1 Actinomycetota bacterium
GGTGCGCACCGCGCTACAGCACACCGGTATTGACTACGACTCCGCCGACGCCAGTTTCCTGCCTTCGGCGAGCACCCCGCTGGACGCTGATGCCGCGCGCAAGGTATTCAAGCTGATCGACGCTTTAGAGGACTGCGACGATGTGCAGAACGTCTACGCCAACTTCGACGTCCCCGACGATGTGTTAGCCGAAGTGAGCTGAAACGCCCGTTACCGCGTTCAGCGGACTCAGCGGGGTAATCGGCCCGTCAATAGCCACGCTGAGCCTGCTGAATGCGGTTCAACGGCAGGAGGCGCTGTCACCTGGAGCACGGTCATGGGTGGTCACCTTTCTCATGGGCAGGCAAGGCGCGACGGCTTCTAGGTGGTTCCTGAGACCCGTCTTCCGTAGGGGCTGCCGCGGGCGGCGTGGGCTCGTCCAGGAGCGTCGCCTCATCGAATGGATTCGCGCCGTCGAGCACCCTGCGGGCCTGGTCGGCGTCGAATTCCCTGGTCCACGAGCCGATCAGCACGATGGCGACCGCGTTACCGGCGAAGTTGGTCAGTGCTCGCGCCTCGGACATGAACCGGTCGATACCCAGGATGAGACCGACTCCATCAACCAGTTCCGGCCGATGCGACTGCAGCCCGCCGGCGAGCGTGGCGATTCCAGCGCCGCTGACCCCAGCGGCACCCTTCGACGCGATGATCATGAATACCAACAGGGAGATCTGCTCCCCCGCCGAGAGCGGGAGATCCTGCGCCGCGGCGACGAACAGGGTGGCCATGGTCAGGTAGATCGCGGTGCCGTCGAGATTGAACGAGTATCCGGTGGGCACGGTGATGCCGACGACCGGCTTGCTGACGCCGAGATGTTCCATCTTGGCGATCAGGCGCGGCAGCGCGGACTCCGAGGAGGAGGTGGACAGGATGAGAAGGAATTCGCGCGCGAGGTACCGCAGCAGCGTGAAGATGTTGACCCGGGCGCCGAGCCACAGCACCGAGCCCAGCACTGCGAAGATGAACAACGCACAGGTCAGGTAGAAACCGAGCATGATCACGGCGAGACTGCGCAGGGCTGACCAGCCGGTCTCACCAACCACTGCGGCGATCGCACCGAACGCTCCGACCGGCGCGGCCCACATGATCATCGACAGGATGCGGAACACCCAACGCTGGATGTGTTCGATACCGCGCCGGATCGGTTCGCCCTTCGGGCCGAGTTGTTGCAGCGCGAATCCAGCGAGCAGGGCCACCAGCAGTGTCTGCAGGACCTGGCCCTCGGTGAACGCGGACACCAGGGTCCTTGGCACGATTCCAAGGAGGAAATCGACAGTGCCCGTACCTTGTGCCTGCTGGTGCACCTTCACCGATGAGGCCGGATCGAGGTGCAACCCCTCACCAGGCTGCAGCAGGTTGCCAACGACCAGGCCGATCAGCAGGGCGAACGTCGACATCACCAGGAAGTAGCCCATTGCCAGCAGCCCGACCCTGCCGACCTTGGCTGCCGTGACTACCGATCCGATGCCGAGCACGATCGTGCAGAAGATGATCGGCGATATCATCATCTTGATCAGATTGACGAATGCCGTGCCGAGCGGCTTCAGTTCGGCAGCGAAGTCCGGTGCGACGAACCCGACGATGATTCCGAGCGTCACTGCGGCGATAACCGCCAGGTACAGGTAGTGCATACGATCCCGGCGGGTCCGTGCCAGAATGGCGTCGCCGATGATGGGCGTGGCACCCACCGTTGCCTCCCGTGAAGTGCAGGCGCCGTTGTGGGCGCGTGTGCATGGCGGCTATGCAGGCCGCACGCTAGGACCCTGCCCTTACGCCGCTGGCGTCAAGGCCTGCGCCTGGAAAGCGATCATCGACCAGTGGAAGTGGAGCAACACGAAGCCGACAGGCACGGCGTCCGGAATGGCTGTATCGGCGCGGATGGTGCGCCGCTTGAGGCGATTTGATCAGTGCCTGCCCGCCCGCCACGCACGGGTGATCGACTCTTCACCCTGCCGACAACCGGCTGAGTCAGGGGCCTCGATTTGGTGAGGCAAAGCTAACATTCCGGGGCAGCGGATCGATGACGAAGGGGACAGCGGAGGCATATCTGGCTGTCAACGCGAGTCGAGGAAATGGACATGCCATACGGTCTCGGGATCGATCTCGGCACTAGCTTCACCACCGGTGCCATCAGCCGGGCCGGCGCGGGGCGCAGCAAACTTGAGATCGTGTCGCTGAGCTCCAACACGCCCGCTGTCGCCTCGATGCTCTATCTCGCCGAGGACGGCTGGGTCCTCGTCGGCGAGGCGGCCGAGCGGCGCGTCCTCACCGAACCCGAGCGCGTCTACCGCGGGTTCGTTCGGCCTATTGGTGGCGACGTACTGACCGGCACAGCCGACGCGCCATCCCGCCCGGAGGTGCTTGCCGCGTGGATGGTGCAGTGGGTGGTCAAGAAGGTGGCCGTACGCGAGGGTGAACTTGCGGAGCGGATCGCGGTGGCGTCTCCGGCGGGCTGGGATGCCTCCATGCGGGAGCGCCTCGGTCAGGAACTGATTGAGTTCGAACTCGAAAACCTGATCTTCGTGAGTCAGCCTGAGGCGGCTGCGGCCGGTTGCGACACGATGGAGCGGGTCGAACTCGGCAGCGCGTTCGCGGTCTACGATCTTGGAGGCGGCTCATTCAAGGCTGCCGTCATCCGCAAGACTGGTGAGGACGAGTTCACGACGCTCGGTGCACCGCACGTCACCGAGCGACTTGGGGGCGCGCATTTCGACGAAGCGGTGTTGTCCCATGTTGTGACCGAGCTCGGTGACCAAGTCGAGACGGTCGACATCCACGATCCGGCTGTCCTCACGGCGATGGCCCAGCTGCTTGCCGAGTGCGGCAGGGCCAAAGAGGACCTGTCGACCGGCACTGAGGTCGCCATCCCAATCCTGTTGCCCGGTGTTCAGCCGCAGGTACGGCTACATCGAAGCCAATTCGAAGCGATGATCCGTCCCGCGCTGCTGGAGACCGTCCACGGGTTACGCACGGCACTGTCCAGCGCGCGGGTGACAACGGCGGACCTCAGCGCGGTACTACTCGTCGGTGGCTGCTCGCGAATACCTTTGGTGGCCGAGTTAATCTCCGCCGAGCTCCGCAGCCCCGTCGTCGTGCCGCCGTATCCGCAGATGGCCGTGGCCCGTGGTGCCGCGCTGGTAGCAGCACCCGGACGGGTTCATGATCTTAGCGTCCCGCTCCCGCTGCCTGTGAGAAGCAGCCAGCCTGAGGTCCCGCTACCAGCAATGCATCAGGCTGGCAAAGTATTGGCGGCCGCAATTATCTCGGTGGCGCTCGGGGCGGTGCCACTGGGGATCGCACAACTGGACGGCGCATCGACGCCCACAGATTCAGCATCGACGCCCACAGATTTAACGGTGTGGGAAGCTTTTCCCGATGCTCAAGGGGAGCGCTTACAGTTCGAGCAGGGTTTCGCCATGCCGCAGCAAGCCGGAACCTCCAACGACCAGGCCACGCAGGACCGGAACAAGCAGCCCCTAGCTACGCCTGCCATGGCCAATTCAGCGGCAGTCAGGCCAGCGGCAGTCAGGCCAGCGGCGGCCCAGTCGCGCAGCTCAAGGTCGAGCGGCTTCTGGCCTAGCAGCACCCAACGCAACCCGTTGTCGGGCGGTGGCGCTGGGATTACGCCAGGTGGCGAGCCGGGATGCGGTGCTGGGACTACGTCAGGTGGCGAGTCCGGTGGCGGTGCTGGGACTGCGTCAGGTGGCGAGTCCGGTGGCGGTGCTGGGACTGCGTCAGGTGG
>JALZDU010000061.1 GCA_030862405.1 Actinomycetota bacterium
GCCTCCTCGGGCACCAACGGACCCGCACGTTGAGCCTGCTTCTTGCCGACCAAGGCGAGCACACCCGCACCCCCAGCACCACCACCCCAACGATCACGCCGCCAGCCATGGCGGGAGAGCGTGGCCAACCCCAAATCAGGGCAGCGATCAGCACTGCACCGCCGTAGAGGGCCAACACACCAGCGGCACCGAACAGGCCGGCACCGACGCCCAGACGCTTACCCTTTTGCTGCAGTTCAGCGGCGGCCAGGCGCATCTCATTACGCACCAGCCGGGTGATTTGTTCGGTCGCGTCGCTGACCAACTGCCCGACCGGACGGTCGTCGTGCTGCGCCGGTGGTCCACCAGCGTTCTTGGACATGATCACCCTTCCATCGCCTCCGCCCACATACCGTCAACCGTGCTGATCAACCGTGCGTAGCAGGCGGGATGTCTTGCTCCTTCATGGCACGGGTGTCACGGGGCGGCAGAAACGGCTCCTGTTCTGCAGGCTGACCGGCTTCGATGCGTTGACCCCTTGGTCAGTTCGGCGTCGAGTTCCGCACCCAGCAGGATGGCGATGTTGGAGATCCACAGCCACACCAAAAGCCGATCACCCTGCCCAACGAACCGTAGGTGTTGTTGTAGGAGCCGAAATCGGCCACATAAAGGCGAACCCAACAAGATCGACAGAACACTGTAATTAGGTCAGCGCCGCGGCCCAATCGGTGAGATTGTCCCTGCCGAATTCCCGCACCGTGCGCTTGAGAACCTCCCACCACGAGCGCTTGGGTAGCTCAGTGGGCCTTGCGGCTCGCCATCCGCAGCGCGTCCGGAAGCCGCTTGCTGCTGTCCCACTATTCCCACCGCCCTCTAGGCCAGCGTGGGTCGATCGCCCGGAAGTATCCGGCGCTGAGCTAGATACCGCGAATCGACAGCGCCATCGACGCGACAGCGCGACCGGACGTCTCCTGCGGGTGGCCGACAGCGCAACCGCGGCTTACGTCCCCAGATCCTTACCAGTGATCTTCTTGAAACCCTTGGCGCCGGCTCGGTCCACCGCAGCCTTCACCCCGGCGAAGACCGCGCCCTGGAGCACGGCGGCGGTCAGCACCTCCTTGGTGCTGTAGTCGGGCGAGGTGGCCTGCGGGGCCTCCTCCTCACCGGACACCACCGCCCACACCTTCTTAAACACCGCACCGGCAAGGATCCCACCGAGCGCGCTGACGAGCAGGCTCAGCGGCCTGTAGAGAATCTTCACGCGTCCTCCTGCCGCTTGCGTTGACGGAGGCGAATCAACAACCCCAGCACGGCCAACACCCGCGCCCACCGCCGAACCCGACTTGTCCTGGAGCGCCCGCGGACCTGCTGGACGTTTCGATCCTTCTCCCGTCGGCGTTGGCGTTGGCGTCGACGGCGGCGGCCAAGGTTCAACAACGCCAACACGGCCAGCGCTGTGCCCATTGCCGCACCCGGCTTGTCCTGGACCACCCGTTGGGCCTGCTGGGCCTTCTGCGGGATCCTCGCCATCACCTGGGCGCGCACCTCCAGGGCCTTCTGGGTGACCTGCGCCTTAAGTTCCTGCGCCTTGTTGTCACCCGGCCCACCTGCCTCACTCATGCCGCGCAAACATACTCGCAACGGTGAGCCGTAACACCCCCACCGACACCAAAGTGCAGGCCATCCGCAGGTGAGCGGGCACCACCTGGGAGATCACACAGCGTGGCGCCATGGTTTCCGCGCTGGCGGCCCCTCGGGCCTGCCCTCGGCGACACGTTTCTGGTCAATCATCGCGCTACCGCTGGCGCTGTTAAGCCGCTAGCATCGCGCCACCGGTTATGCAGTAGCCGCTGTCCACAGCACATGCTGGATGGGAGCGCTGCTGTCGCTCGTGTCGGTGTCTCGCCGCGGCGCGGGGCTCGCGGTAGCTCCTAGTCCCAGAAACATGCTAGGAGTGCGCGTGATCGCGATCTATCAGGGCGGTGGTTTGCCCGTCGCTGCGGTGGGGTCGGTGACAGGGTGACGCCGATCAGCCCGGGCTGGGCCCCGGAGAAATTCTTGTCGGTGACCGCGCTGTCCTACTCTGCGCAGGGGGTGGTGGTGTTGCGGGTGGTCGGTGAGGTGGATCTGGCCACTCTGGGTCAGTTGCGGGAACACCTGCACCAATACGTGTCCAGCGACGACCGGGGGCTGGTTCTGGATTGCACCGAGGTGTCATTTCTGGCGGCGTGTGGGATCGGCCTGCTGGTCGAAACCGCCGAGCGGGCCCGCGCCCACGGGATGGCACTGCGGCTGGTGACCGACACTCCACTGGTGCTGCGTGCCCTGCGGCTCGCCTTGGCAGACCAGCTGATACCTCGCGCTGCCACGGTGGCTGAGGCAGTAGCGCAGTGCGCGGCCTAACCCCGACGTTGCCGACAGACCGGCAGCCAGGATCTGGGGTCAGGAGCGGCGGGGTTGGAAAGGGCCCGGCTCTGGTGGCTTACCACCGACGTTGCTGACGATCTCAGTCGCCAGATCGCGGACCTTGACATTACGGTTTTGTGAGGCCCGCCGAAGGATGTCGAAAGCGGCCGCGGCATCGAAGCGCTGCTGGGCCATGATGATCCCGGTGGCTTGATCAATGACCGCGCGCGAGGCCAATGCGGTGTGCAGATCGTCTGACATCTGGGTCTGATCGGCCAGCTTCACTGCGACGGCGATCGCCCCGGCGGCGTTGGCGGCGAACATTTCCAGCTGCTCACGAGTGTCCTTGGCGAACGCGTCACGCCAGACCGAGTACAAGTTGTAGCAGCCCATCAGCCCGCTAGGACCGTTCAGCGGCAGCCCGGGACTCGCACATCGGAGCGGGGTCCGGTGGGGGATCAGACCCTGGTCCGAGACGACGCCGATTCGAGATGGCGGCTGCCGAGGCCGATGTGACCGAATGCGCTGGGACCGGTTGCGGCGTGTCGCTGCTGCGGTGTCGACAGGGCCCGTGACAGCTCGTCGTGACCGATCTGCTGCCGGTGGTGTGAAGGACCCTGCTCACCGTCTAGGTGGCCCTCAACGCTTGGTAATTACGGGACGGGGAGGGGGAGGGGGAGGGGAGCCGGGGCGGGGGTGGACGTGGGCGTCGGGTCCGGTTGGTTTGAGCGGAGTCCCTTGGCTGAACCGTTATGTTGACCGTCCGGCTGGACCATTGCAGGGTTAGCGGCAGTTGCCTCCAGCGCTGCCACGCCCGATGCCGCCGCTAGCACGAGAAGGGACAAAGTCGCCACCCTGGTCAGCTTACGCACTGTGCCACGCTTCATAGTTAGTTACTCCTTGTAGTCATTCGATCCCTTTTGGTCACTGCGGCGCGTACCATAGCCTCCCCGCGTGAGGGCCTTTTGGGGGGTGCACCAGGTCCGCTGCCAAACGTCCACAGGGCGACCGGTGAGCATCGCCGGTGCAGGTTAAGGACGGGGCGGACAGCGATAGGGATCACAAGCGGGCGTGCTGTTGGCGTGCTGACTCCCCCAGGCTCGGTCACCTCGCGGGTCGGAGAGTGAACAGGCTTGCGCGCTCCTAGGTTTCAACGGCTCGTCGTGATCCTCGTCAGCGAACCGTCAGCGGATGTGGCATGACAGTCCGCACGGGTCTAGATGCAGCGGCGAGGTATCCGGCGCACTCACCGTAGTCACAGGCAATGAGACGGTGGAGGAGAGGATCGAGCACCTCGAATGCCGCCTCGAGCAAGCCGACACCGGTCAACCACGGTCAACAGCGGGCACCAGTGGCCCGGCCTGACCACAGATCGAGCGCCCTGGCGACTCATTGGCCGCAGCCTTGCAAGCTGGCCATGCGGGTTCGATTCTCGTCGCCGCTCTGCCCCATCTAGCAGGTGAGATGGCGGCCGCCCCAGATCATGAGAAGAAGTTGGCGTCCGCCTTCACTATTCACGCGACCAGCACCAACGCCCTGTCAGAAGCTGTCGCGTGCCCTGATCCGGAGGCGCGCCGTACTGGACTCGTCGGCGGGCACAAGCCGACCGGCTGACCCGAGGCCAAAAACAGGCATGTTCGCGTAGATAGCCTCGTACTCCCCGGCCCGGACCAAATAAGTCTCGTGCCAGATCCCGGCGCCCTGATGGCGGCTCGCACGGCGGTAGTACTCCCGCCACGCCGCGATATGAAGATCCGACTCGTCACGCGCAAATGCCTCAAGGTGGTCGAAGGAGCGCCAGCACTGCACGATCACCGGCAGCCCCATCGTGTAGCCCAGCAGGCCCTTCTCCGGGTGCGCGACGAGATGATCGAGCATCGCCTTCATGCCCCTGCGCCGCCCGCCGAGGTCGCGGAACACCCGCAGCGG
>JALZDU010000101.1 GCA_030862405.1 Actinomycetota bacterium
GGCCAGCACCGCACGACTATAGTTTTCCAAGATCGTAATGACGTAGATGTTGCCACCGCCGAGTTGGTGATCGAGGTAGCGAATATCCACTGACCAGTATTGGTGACGATACCGCGCTGCGAATGGCATGACCTTTCGCTCACGTGGCGGTGGTGATGGCGAGACGTTATAGAGTTCACGATTGAGCGCCAGAAGGCGTCCACACGTCCGCGGACTCAGGAGAATTCCTTCTCGCCGGAGCGCTGCACGCACCCGCCACGCACCAATATGCGGATTACGTCCAAGCCGCCGCACGATGGTGATGGTTTTGAAATCAGCTTTGCGACGCGGCCGTTTGGGCGCACGCGATTTGTTGGGTAAGCCCCGAAAGCCCTCTTCGGCCCACCGCTTGAGCGTCGTGTGGACCGTCTGCCGACTGGTTTTGAGGTACTGGGCAATCGACTTCGCATTCCAGCCTTCGGCGTGGAGTCGAATAATGGCAATGCGCCGCGTGCTGGGATTCTCAATCTCGTGGAACGGCGGATAGCGCCGCGTCACTGTTTGCAGCCGCGGCGTTTCGGCCAACACACGCTTCACCGTCGTGTGGCTGAGTTTGCGCCCAAACCGGACATAGCAGATGGTCGCGATCTCGCGGAAATGGAGCGGCGGATGCTCTCCTTTCAGCTGAACAATCGCCTCGCGAATATGATCTGGGACGCGCGAGGTGGACCGTGTTGGCGGCAGAGGGAAAAGGCTCCACATCCCATGCTCGACGAAGCGCTGCACGTTGCGGTACAGCGTTCGCGGGGCCGTGCCTGTTTCCTGCGCACGCGCTTTCGGGGGCACGCCGAAGAGCACCACCGGCCGGATCAACTCGTACGCGCGCTGCTCGCGAGAGGTAAACAGCAACTCAAGTTGTTCCCAGTTCTCCGTTGGTGTCCGCTGTTGACGTTTCTGCTTTGCCATCGCTGACCCAATACCTGGACGCAGTAGGGCGTGCATTATTGATCACAGCACCACGCTCGAACAACTCGTCGGTCGTTCAAATAACCAACAGTCCGCGAAAGTTCCCGAAACCGAGACTGGTTCACTGCAGCGGTTTCGACGCAGCGCTGATCGACCGCCCGGACCTCACCAGCCCAATCGACAATGCCCTGCGCCGGCACCTCCTGGGAGATGCGCGCGGCTACGGCCAGAACCGCGATTTCTTCGAAGGGTTCCCTGCGGACGTCCGCTGGCAGCGAGTGGCGCTCGCCCGGGCAGAGCTGGCGGAGGTACGGTACATCGCCTACGGCTACTGGGA
This sequence comes from Actinomycetota bacterium, assembly GCA_030862405.1. GTDB lineage: Bacteria > Actinomycetota > Actinomycetes > Mycobacteriales > Pseudonocardiaceae. The sequence goes on from JALZDU010000101.1 coordinate 1,283, forward strand.
GGAGCTGACCGGGCGAGAGCGCGAGTCGCGGAGATGAATGCGCAACAGTGAGGAATCCAGTCCATCCATCCCCCTGCCCTACCGAGCGGGTCAAGGGGACGCAGGGCGGGCCATGTTTTCGGGGTGGTCAGGCTTGCGTGACCACCCTGCGCTCCTTACCTTTGATCGTTAGGTGGTCACGCCCAGCACTCCCTGGGCATCGATCGAGAACCGCATGCCAAGCATCAGCGGCTGCTCACGGCCGAGTTCCCGAAGCCGGGCGCCGCGCCGCCTCACCTCGCCTCGCCTCGCCACACCCCACTGCCACGCCATGACGCAGCCTGTGGACATGTCGCTATTGACAGTTGACTGCCGTGAGTGTATCATACTGCCATGACACCTGCTTTGCTCCGCGCTCGTCAGACGGCCGCAACCCGCACGGCGCTCTTGGACGCCGCCTTCGCTCTCCTGACCACCGACACTGCGCCGCTCACGCACGAGCGCGTCGCTGCGCAGGCGGAGGCCGGCGTTCGGACGGTCTACCGGCATTTCCCAACGCAGGCGGACCTCTTTCAGGCGCTCTGGGAGGAGCGCATGCGCTCCCTCATCCCGCCCGGCTTCCCGCGCACGGAGGAGGAGATCGCGCCCCGGGCGGCGGAGGCGTTCCAGCGCTTCGAGGCCCACGAGGCAGTCGTCCGGATGCTGCTCGCTTCGCCGGCTGGCATGGCGATCCGCAATCGCGGCGGGCCTGAGGGGCGTGCCGCCTTCGCCGAAGCGCTCGGGCCCCGCCTCGCCGGCCACGCGCCCGACGAGCGCGCGATCATAATTGCCGTTTTCGTCGCCGTCTTTTCCTCCCCCTTTTGGGAGGTCCTGCGCGACCGCGGCGGCCTCGACGGCCCTGCGGCCCAGCGCGCCGTGCAGTGGGCCATGCGAGCCCTGCTCGCCGCCCTTCACAATCACCCGGAGGACACGCCATGAGCCAGACCGCAGCTACGCACCCGACGCAGGTCCCGTCGCCCGGCACGCCGCACGCTACAGCCGGTGCGCCGGGTGGCACGTTTCACGTGCTCGCCGCGCAGGAGGGGCGCACGCCCGCCCCGCTCAACATCGTGGGCGAGGAGACGCTGGTGAAGGTCGGCCCCGCCGACTCGGACGGGCAGTTCGCCGTGTTCCACCTCGTGGCGCCGCCCATGACCGGGCCGGGGCTGCACGTGCACTCGCGCGAGGACGAGTGGTTTTACGTGCTCGAGGGTGAACTGGTGTTCGAGCTCGACGGCGAGCGCAGGACCGTGGGCCCCGGCGGCTCGGTGTGGCTGCGGCGCGGCGTCGTGCACCGCTACCAGAACTTCACGGACCGCGACGCGCGCCTGCTCATTGCAACGACGCCCGGCGGCTTCAGCGACTTCTTCGTGGAGCTCTCCGCCGCGACCCCCGCGGGCGGCATGCCCCCGCTCGAGGTGCTCGGGGCCCTCAGCGAGAAGTACGGCATGACGATGCTGGGTCCGCCGATGACCGAGTGACGTTAGCGCGGCAGGTCAGGCTCGATCCGAGCGGATCGGCAGTCCCATCGGCGCGAGCGGACGGCTCCGGCACATCAACCGCCCGCGACACGTCGGAGAGCGCCGGCTCACAAAGTTGATTGCGTGCAACAAACAGCCCGGCTCGTGTGTAGGTCGCACCACGAGCCGGGCTGTTCGATTGTGCGGGAAGTCTACCAAGCTGCTACCGCTTCAATGCCTGGAGATCCGGCGCCGTGTCGACGAGCATCGCACACGCCTGAGTGAACCTACGACCCCTTACGCGGTCGTCCTGGTCCACGCTCCCAGCCGGTATGTGGTATAGAGCGTGCTACTGACCGCCACATGCGACGGAATTCAGTTATCCCAACGCTTGTAGTGCTTCTCATCATGCTCCTCGTCCTGCGCTTGCTGGGCTTCATTTAGTCGCGGCTCGCTCTTCGGTGACCTCGTGAGAGCACTGGAG
>JALZDU010000111.1 GCA_030862405.1 Actinomycetota bacterium
GACGTCGCGACCGCCGACCCGGGACTCGGCCACGGCTGCCTCCAGCAGCGGACGGACTTCGACGATCTCGCGGGCGAGGGGCGCCTTGCCGGCGTCGACCCGCGAGAGGTCGAGCAGGTCGGTGACCAGGCCTGTCATCCGCTCTCCCTGGTCCAGAGCGGCGCGCAGCGTCTCGGGATCGGGATCGGCGACGCCGTCGGCCAAGTTCTCCAGCAGTGCGCACAGCGCGGTCAACGGGGTACGGAGTTCGTGGCTGACGTTGGCGACCAGCTCGCGGCGCTGCCGGTCCACCCCGGCGAGCTCCGCGGCCATCCGGTTGAACGCCCGGGCCAGCTCACCGACCTCGTCCCGCGAGGTGGCGGTGACCCGCACGGTGTGGTCCCCCGTCGCCATGCGTCTGGCGGCCACGGTCATCTCCCGCAGCGGCGAGGTCACGCCGACTGCCAGGAGCTGGGTGACGGCGAGTGCCAGGGTGATGGTGACCGGAATGCTGAGCCAGATTGACACTCCACCGGCGGAACCGATCGTCGCGATGACCGAGGCGAGGGTGACACTGGCCGCCACCAGTAACCCCAGCTTGACCTTCACCGAGCGGACCGGGTCAAGCACCCGAAGGCTCATCGGTCGGCTCCCGTCTCGAGCGCATACCCGACCCCGTGCACGGTGCGCACCCGATCGGCCCCGATTTTGGCGCGCAGTGCCTTCACGTGGCTGTCGACCGTACGGGTCCCCGACGCGCCCGGCCAGTTCCACACCTCGGCCAGCAGCCGCTCCCGGGTGAGCACCACGCCGGGGCTGGCTGCGAGGCACAGCAGGAGGTCGAACTCGGTCGGCGTCAGGTGCACCTCGTCGTCACCGGACCACACCCGGCGCGCTCCGGCTTCGATGCGCAGGTCCCCCAGGGCGGCGGCGCCCTGGTTGGCCAGCGCTGTGGCCAGCTCGGAGGCCCGGTCGACCCGACGCAACAGTGTTGCGACCCGCGCGACCAGCTCGCGCATGCGGAATGGCTTGGTGAGGTAGTCGTCGGCGCCGACGGCCAGCCCGACGAGGATGTCGGCCTCGTCGTCACCTGCGGTGAGCATCAGCACAGGCACCGGTCGGACGGCCTGGATGCGCCGGCAGACCTCGTGCCCGTCGAAGCCGGGGAGCATCACGTCGAGGATGACCAGGTCCGGGTGGTTGGCGGTGAACTCCGCCACCGCCCCGGGCCCGTCCCACGCGCGGACGACGTCGTATCCAGCGGCGGCAAGCCGGTCGGTGACCGCCCCGTTGATGGCGGGCTCGTCCTCGACGATGAGGATGCGGCGGGTGGGGCCGTTCATGTGCTGAGCGTAGGAGCCGCCCTGGTCGGGAATCGGGGGCGACTCGTGAAGATCCTGTGCAGGTTGGTTGGCCCTTGCCCTTGCCCAGCGGGATGAAGCACCCCAGGTTGGTCGCAGAGGTCGTGGCCAGGGGCGAACCGCCGACCTTCCGATTTTCAGGACTCGGGATAATAGTTCGCCGAATAATGGTCACGTTCGTGACCTGCATCGCCGTATTGATCCGAATGTCGAAGACCGTAGACGAAGGTAGACGGATGAGACCACGATCGCGCCCACCACTCGGCGGACATGGCACTGGGCTGAGCAGCGTGCAGGGTCACTGGGGTGATTGGCACCCGACCCGATGGCGCGGACCTCCGCGGAAGGCGCCGGATGAGTCGGATGCTCCTCGATCAGTCGGAAGGTAATCGAGGCGAGCGGAAAGGCATACCTCCTACTGATTCGGGAGAGGCGAAGGGCTGCACAATCGCACGTCAGCACCGTCAACAATGGCTGTGCCTGGCTTCCCGCGCGGGGGTTACACCATCTGCGGTACCGCGATGTCTTCGCTTACCGCCGGCGCAGCGCGGCTATCCAAGGTCTGGGTGGCCCGTTGACCAGGATCGGTGGCTCGGTGTCTAACTCAGCCAACGTGGGAAGCTGATCCGGCGAGGCCAGCACCAGCGCCGGGCGCCGGCCTGTCCGGCGGTTGTGGCGAGGTCGGGTGCTGACAGTAGTGGGCTTACCGGCATTGGTACGGCGCTCAGCCAGCACGGCGGCGACTGCGGCCGCCTGATCGATCACGTTGGACAAACTGATCAAAGCCACCCACGGAAAAGAAATCGTTGTGTCGCGGAGTCAGCTTCTCGGACTTCACTTCTGGTGGGCAGGGTCGGCGCCCTTTGGGGCATGGCAACGGTGACTATTTCATGTCGGTTGAGGTGCGTGACTAGTCACACCCACTGACGTCACTGCTGTCGAGATGGACGCACTCGGAGATGAATCCAGTGACTGACTGTCATAACCAGGCTCTGCGGGGTTGTGAGGAGGGCAGAGGTTCGCTCGGGTCGGCGCTCGCGTCGCGGCCAGCGCGTCGACCGCCCCCGGCTGCTGGCTCTCGCGCGCGTGGACTGGGGGCGGAACAGACGCCCGTGGTGTTGGCTGCCCTACTGCCCGGTGGTCAGATTGTGGCCGCTGATCCACCGCAGGCGTGTGCCCAGGGCAGTGTGTCCCCGCTGAACAGGGGACCGTTGGCGTGGCGTTCGCCAAATCTGCACGGCCCGGCTCTTTCGTGGTGCCGAACCACGACCAGCCCTCCGCGCGATCAGTTGCTGGTCCTCGTGATTGACCGCACGCTGCAGCCGCCGCGGGCGCGTGGTCGTGCAGACGGTGTTTGCCAGGCCGATCATCGATACTGCCAGTCCCGAATCCGGACCACTCCTCAGCCTGCTCACCCCGTGGTCTTGGCGGTGGGCTGTACATCGCCGCCGCAGCGGACGTGTCATCTCCGAGGCGATGTCTGCCGGGGCGATCAAGCCAGTCCGGGTCCACGTCACTAGCTGGAACATCGGCGTTGATTCGCTCGCCCCGCAGCTGGTCGTACGTCGGTGTCTGCCTCACAACGCACCACCGTAAGGGCCGCCCTCGCAACAGGGCCTCCACATCATGGGGACAACTGGTCGAGACTGTGCACCCGCGGTGGACAGATTGTGCAGACTCTGTGGACGAGCAGCGTCAGTGGCGCGCAATCCCTCGAATCGACCGAGCACATTTAGCGCCATTGCCCCTACAGGTAAGCATCTCCACCCAACTCGGTGCCGCGTTGCCACCAAGCCCGCCAACAGCCCACCCCAGCGGGGTAACATCGCCCACTAACGGCTTGTCATGACCGCCGTCAGTGACACTCCCAGAGTCCACCGCGCAGACGTAGCCGCTGAGCAGCGGGGACCGCGCCCACGCACCTCCCGCCCGGCCCCTGTTCTATTTGTACCGCGGTGGCGGAATCAACACTGTTGTAGTGACTGACAGGCGGCCGGCAGGGCCATCCAACGGTGGCGCTGGCGGCAGTGCGATGAAGGGAACGGCGACCCCGAACCCAAGGATTCTCAGTCCGTAGTAGTGGTTGTTTGGGGATAACAGCGATTACCTGCGCATTTTGCAGTGCAAACACTCATCGCCTGTGGTCGTATCCAAGTGATCATGGTGGCTCACGTTAAAACTGACGGCGTCATGCGCGAAGTCCTCAGGAAACTGGACGATCACGCCATCCTGACGATCAAGAGCACGCCAGGTATCCGCTCCGCTGAACCGCAGAACAGGCCTTTGGCCTGGTCCCGGGGACGTTCGAGGGGAACGAAGACCGCTTTGAAGAATTCGGAAATCACGGCGAGCACTTCTGTGCGAACGTTGATTGGCCGTGCGTCCGCGTACTTGGGAATGCCGTCGTGTGCTGCTGAGCAGCGGCTAAGCAGCGGTGCGTGTCGTTGCTTGTGGACTGGTCGCGCCACTTCCGCAGTAATGCTGGCCTGCGCCGCCTCGTTTCACCCTGCTAGATACCGTCTCGGGCGCGAGTGCACTGAGCGCAGCAGCCTTGGTGATGCGGTTTTCAGGTCTCGGAACGGACCGTTCGTCCTGCCACCAATGGCCGGTGTGGACATACCCGGTCACTCATGGCACGTGAGGGGCTGGGGGTTATCGAGATGCAGCGCCCTCGCGGCCATTGCATCGCGAGCTCACGCGCAAGCAGCGTCAAGACATGCCGAGTCGGTCCAAGCGCCAGTGCCTGGTTGGCGTGGTTGCTCAGGGACGCAGAGGTCGGAGCCGATACACCAGCAAGGCACCCGTGGGGAGATGTGAGGTGATCGATGCCGTTTCCCCGCTGAGGTTCGTAACGTCATCGAGGACGAGGCGGATAACGTCCGTGACCTGTTCCTGCCGAGCTAGCCCGCGAGGAGAACCCCGCTTGAGGAGAACAACGATCCCCGTGACCAGCTGGAGTGGCTCAATCAGCAGCTGCCCGCAGTCCCCGTTGACACCAGGGACAACTCTGGCCGCCGTCTCCCTCAGCTGGTGATGACAACGATGCAGTCACCGATCACGGAACACACTCCGCTAGGCACTGATCACAACGTCCAGACCGCCACGACGCTGGCCCGAGCCCAGGAAAGCACTGATCAGGTGACCGAGGAAGCCGAGGCCGAGGCGAGCAGGATGCTCTACCAGGCCAGGACCCATTGTGCGCAACTGCTCTCAGAAGCACAGGCCAAGGCCCAGGACATGGTCAACGAGGCCCAAACTCGAGTCGAGACCATGCTCCACGACGCCCATACCACCGCCCAGACCCTGGAACGGCAGTCTCAGGACAAGGCGGCGTCGCTGGAGCAGCACGCGACCTGCAAGCACGCTGAAATCCTGGAACTTAACCAAGACAAGAGTCTGCTGGAAAACACCATTGATGACCTGCGGGCCTTCGAGCACGAGTACCGCACTCAGTTGATACTCTATTTGCAATCACTGCTTGACAAGCTGGACGGGCCCAGATTCGCTGCTGCCACTGCAGACCCTCCACACACCCAGCAAGACATTGTGGGCTCCGAGCTGGGCGCACGCGGTGAAACCGGTCAATCCCCGCCCTCACCGAGCTGAGCGGAATGCGGTGTAAACCTCTTGGGCAAAAGAGCAGCCTCAACCACCAGGATCGTCCCTGTGCGGCCTGCCATACTGGTTTACCTGAGGGCGATCACGGCGACCCCTTGACCCCCAGGAACGCGCAAACCTTCGCTTCGCCCTTTGATCTGCGCCGGGATTCAGCTCGGGACTGTGCTGCTGGTGTTGGATTGTCGTCACCGCTGTCATCAGTTTGTCGCCCAGCTGGCTGGTCCTACTCCCCGTGATCGCGCCCCACCGCTGACGTGCGATCGTTCAGGTTGGGCGGCGTGGTGTGGTAGCGATGTCGTCGCGATTGGCGTCCGGGTCGAGCCATCTCAGGTGATCAGTGGGCTGGGTCGAAAGTCGTCCGGATGTGGTCTCGGCGGAGGTGCGCACGCATTCCTGAGCGGCGCGGTGCCAGAATGGGGCGCCGGCCAGATAGATCCCGCCGGCGGCGATCAGGCCGATCGCAGCGTCGACGCTGCGGCGTCCATCCTGGGCCCAGTAGACGTCCTGCAGGTCAATGAGCAGGGCTAGCTCGTCGACGATGAGCGCGGTGCCGCTGCCGTAGGCGGTGGCGGTTAGTGGGTGGTGTCGATGGAGTTCCTGGCCGCGCAGCGCGACCGCGCCGACTGCTGCCAGCAGCGCGATGCCTAGGTTGTAGTGGTGGAGATGCCGGCCACCGATCACGATGCCACCCCCCGCGGGCCCATGGCCGGTGTGCAGCCAGTAGGTGATCGCCCGGGTGATGCCGAAAGTCGTCCCGAAGGCCGACCAGGCCAGCAGCAGGGCCTGCTCAACCGGTCCTACCTCATCTCGGTAGGCCCGGCGGATCCGCCGCCCGAGTACCCGCAACGGGGAAACCGGTGTGCCTGCGTTTTGGTTAGTCGCCGCCATCACGTGCCCCTCCAGCCAGGCCTCCTGCTGATGGTAGGGCACCTCGCCTGCGCCCGACCTCAATTGACCTGGAGCCCGAGGACATCGGGGCTGCTGGGGAGTACACCGCCGCAGCGGTTCAGGAGCGGGAGCTGCCATTGGCAGCTCGGTGATGAAGCTCCTGCTCGACTCCAACTCTCGCATCGTGTTGCGCAGTTGCTGCGTTTGGTGGTCACCGACAGTGTTCTAGCTGCCTTCTCGAGATGCGGTATAGCGATCAGGCGCCCATACCCACTGAGCAAGTGCCGGAGGAACTGTGATGCGCGCACAACCGATCACCGCCTTGGGTGTCGGACTGCTGATGTGTTCTGTGCTGCCTGTCAGCGGCTGCGGCCCCACCAACGGCAATGCCGGCAGCCATAACGACTACACCATTACCGACCGGGTCACCTCCCTGGCCATTGATAACCCGGTCGGAAACACCCGGATCGAGGGCACAGACGCCACCACGGTCTCCGTCACCGAACAGCTGCGTTATACCGGTAATCCTCCACAAACCCGCCACGAGATCACCGACGGTCAGCTTACCCTGAGCTACACCTGCCCAGCAGAGGTCACCAACGTCGACGGCGATGCCTGTAGCGTGACCTACCTTGTCAAGGTGCCCCGACGACTCGCTGTACGAATCAATGGCCAGGTCGGTACAGCAACGTTGACCGGGCTCGCTGGCCCCCTGACCCTGGCCTCCAGCACCGGAAGCATCAACGCTACCGAGCTCACCAGCCCCGCGGTGAAAGCCGTGGCCAGCGCCGGCGTGATCACCCTAACGTTCGCTGCGCCCCCCACCACCGTGGACGCGCGCACCCAGGTCGGTTCGGTGAGGGTGGGACTGCCAGCAGATACGGCCTACGCAGTTGACGCACGCAGCCAGGTCGGCAGTGTCGGGATAACCGTCCACCAGGACTCCAGCTCTCGGCACCACATCACGGCTCACTCACAGGTCGGTACGGTAACCGTCGACAACAGCTGACCGCACCCAAGCCTGCGTGCCCACTGCATAATCGGGCATACCTGGTCAACTTTCGGTTGCCGCGCGGTGGTCAGTATTGGGCTGCCGTCGACACGTGTCCCACCGTCGACACGGTCTCCACCCCCGGCTCAGGGCGGTGGAGATACCGCGCTGATGTCAGCAGAACACGAGTTCAATGAACAACCCGACGAACACCCATGCCGGTCTGACCGAAGCTCCCCGGAGACCACAACTGCGGCAGGCATCCGGGGCTATCGAGGGGTCGTTCGGGAGTCGTTTGTGGTCCCCAACTGGCCCAAGGCGCGCCTGGTCTTGAATACCATTCCCGAGCCGAGGCACCGGATGCATCGGCACCGGGACGTTTGGGAAGTCGGTAATCGGGGCACTCAGTGGATCGCGGAGAGGCAGCGGTGGGGATGTCGGGGTGGACGACTCCTTGGCCGGATATCCGCTTGCCGACCGCTCGATGTGCGCGGACACAGGCTGCGGCTGTCCGATAGCCGTGTGATCTTGGCGAACTGCATAGCCCAGTGGGCACAATCGTAGGCGACAGCTAATTCTGCGCGGACAACGGAAACGATGCTGGCTGCAGTCGGGGCGACACCGTTCAGGCCGGTAAGCAGGCATCCGTACCCCCGGGAGTGGCGGTAGCAGTGATCGACGAGGGCAAGCTGATCGCGGGACGCTACCGCCTGGTTTCGCGTCTGGGCAGTGGGGCGATGGGGGTGGTGTGGCAAGCACACGACGAGCGCCTGCACCGCACCGTCGCCATCAAGCAGGTGTTGTTGCCGTCGGCGCTCAGTGACAGCGAGGCCCACGAGGCCAACCGCCGGGCGATGCGGGAAGGACGGATCACCGCCCGATTGCACCACCCGCACGCGATCGCAGTCTTTGACGTGGTGGAATACCAGGGCCAACCGTTTTTGATCATGGAGTATTTGCCGTCCAGCAGCCTGGCAACGGTGCTGTCCAGACAAGGGGTGCTACGGCCCGACACCGTCGCGAGAATCGGCAGCCAGATCGCCTCGGCGTTGGCCGCCGCGCACAACGCCGGCATCGTCCACCGCGACATCAAACCGGGCAACGTCCTGATTGCGGACGACGGCACCGCCAAGATCACCGACTTCGGCATTTCTCACGCCGTCGGTGACGTCACCGTGACCGCCACCGGGATGCTGGCCGGAACACCAGCCTATTTAGCGCCGGAAGTCGCCCAGGGCAACAGCGCCGGCTTCCCGTCAGACGTGTTCTCCCTGGGCTCCACGCTGTACACCGCCGTTGAAGGCACGCCACCGTTCGGGCTCCACAACAACGCCATCGCCCTCCTGCACCAGGTGGCCATGGGCCAGATCACCCCGCCGCAACAGTCCGGTCCGCTCACCCCGTTGCTGCTGCGCCTGCTGCAGCGCAACCCCGAACAACGCCCGACCATGCCACAGGCCCACGATGCACTGGCCACCCTTGCCGCCGGCCTGGCCCGATCCCCACGTGGTCCGGCCGCCCCCACGCATGCGCTATCCCGAAACGATCCACCCCTGGCACCAGCTCCGACAATGCAGCAGACACTCATCCAGTCACCATCACCGCAGGAGACGATCACCACGGGGGCACCCACCCCGGTGGACGACACCGTCGGTCAGCCACCGACCGGGGATAATCGCGACGGATCACCACGACACCGAAAACTTCTGGCCGGCATCATGGCGGTTGTGCTGCTCGCTGCCGGTGTCCTGGCGACCGTGCTGATCAGCGATGGCAAAGTCACCGGTGGCGCGGTCACCGGTGTTGATACCGCCCTCCCTACGAGCACCTCGACGAGCGGTTCGGCCGAAAGCCTCCCAGCCCTTCCAATCCAGCCACGATCGCGTAAACCGGCGCAGATCATCACCCCGACCACCCCGGCGGAAAGCCTCCCAGCCCTTCCAACCCGATCACGATCGCGCAACCCGGCGCAGATCATCACTCCGGCCACCCCGGGTAGTCTCCAGGACACGCCGGAGCAACTGCAGCAGGCGATTACCGACTATTACGCGCTCATGCCTGAGAATCTAAGGGTGGCTTGGAAATGGCTCACTGCGAATTACCAACAGAACCACTCCGGGGGCTTCACCGGGTATCAGAACTTCTGGACCCCCGTGCAGCGGGTCACGGTCTTGGACGTTTCTGCCAAACAAGGTGCCACGGTGGACGCGACCATCGAATACTTCTTCGAAGACGGCAGGGTCATCGAGGAACAGACCAGTTATGGACTGCTCGCCGAGGACGGTCTGTGGAAAATTGACAGCTCCACGGTGCGCAGTAGCCAGACCAAGCAGGGCAACTGAAAATGCAGCCGACCATGCCCAAAAGTTCGTTCCACGACATACTGGCGCCAACCGCCGTTCACCCACCACGTGAACGGTGCAGCTGAAGATCGTCCTGCTTGGTGTAGCACTTACCGTCTGTCCCAAAGGTGAAGATGAGCCGATCGTCAAGCAACCGGTCCAACGCCGCGATGTCTCCGGTGAGCTGTGCCGCGCCTGTAGGCGACGCTCGGCCTCGCGCAGCATACGTGAGGGCGTGCTCGGCCATGAAGCTTCATCTCTCACGCGCAGACGCCCTGATCACGGCAGAGCTGCCGGTCAACAATGCGCATCCCGACACCGCACCGGCTAAGGGAAACTGGCGGTTGGGACGGCCAGTGTGCCCTGGAGTGTCGCCCGGCGTCGCTGAGCTGTGACTACGTGCCGGTGAGGATCGATCCGTGCGAACTCATCGCGCCGCTTCCGCTGACGTTTCGTTGAGATGATCGCCTGTGAACCCGGAAGGCCCCCATCCGGTCCGTGGTCAGGGATCTCGACGTGCCGCAGGGGCCGGTCATGATCGCGTGATCGACCGGTCCCGCGGCGGTGGGTGGAACCGGCACACCTTGCGGACGTGGGTCGCGACGATCGCTGATCAGTCGTCGGTGAACGCAACAGTGCCTGCTTGGGTACCTAACACATCGGCAAGGCCGGTGGCTTGCACAGATGCCTTCAGCAGCTGCCCGTAGTACCCGTTGGCACCAGAGACAACTATGGCGGAGGCCCGAGCCAGAGTCGAGACCATGCTCCATGACGCTCGTACCACCGCCCAGACCCTGGCACGGCAGTCTCAGGATAAGACGGCGTCGGTGGAGCAGCACGCGACTTGCAAGCACGCTGAGATCCTGGAACTTAACCAAGACAAGAGTCTGCTAGAGGACACCATTGATGACCTACGGGCCTTCAAGCAGGAGTATCGCACTCAGTTGACACTCTATTTGCAGTCACTGCTTGACAAGCTGGACGGGCCCAGATCCGCCGCTCCTGCAGACCCTCCACACGTCCAGCAAGACCTTGTGGGCTCCGAGCTGGGTGCACGCGGTGAAACCGTCAATCCCCGCCCTCACCGAGCTGAGCGGGATACGGTGTAAACCCCTTGGGGAAAGAGTAGCCTCGACCACCAGGATCGCCCTGTGTGGACTCGCCGTGCTGGTTTCGCGACGGCGATCACGGCGACCCTTTGACCCCCGGAAGCACGCAACCTAGCCATCTCACCGACGATCTGCGCCGCAACCCGGCTTCGCGCGGGGCTGCTAGTGCTGGGCTGTCGTCTGCGTTGTCGTCACTACTGTCGCCAGCTCGCCGCCGGATCCACCCGGCCCTCTTTTTGTCGTCGCCGCTGTTGTCAGGGCTGGTCTCGCTGGCGGCTCGCTAGCGATGATCAAGGTCCAGTGCTCGTATTGGTGGCTAGGGGTGCGCGTGACCCACATCGACGAGATCATCACGTGCGCGTCTATTCCGGCGACCTGTTGGCCTTCTTCGGGGTAGACGTTTTCCGGCAAGCGACAAGATGTTGCTTGTGGTGCCACCTGCCGTCGTGTGCGGCGATACGCTGAGGCAACGAGCCGGAACTGGTAGGTGACGCCCGGCGCCCGGCGTAGGTCCGATGTGAGGAAGTCTCTGGTGGCCGACGAGGTTCGATCGAGTAACCCCCGGCTGGACCGTTGGCAGGGCAGCTCGGAACCGATACCCGCGGCTGGCTGTGTGGCCGAGGGACCTTGCGACGCCGAACTTGTGCGGAGACTCGGGGATGCCGACCGGGCGGCAGTGTCTCAGCTCTATCAGCGTTTCGGGCGCCCGTGCTACTCGCTGGCCCAGCGGATCTGCGCGGATGAGGGACTGGCCGAGGACGTGGTTCAGGAGGTGTTCCTGACACTGTGGCGTGAGCCGGCCCGGTTCGACCCGTCTCGGGGTGACTTTGCTACCTGGCTGCTGACGCTGATCCACCACAGGGCGGTGGACACGGTACGAAAAGAGACCACCATCCGGCGACGGGTGGTCTCTGTGCCGGAGGCGGG
>JALZDU010000132.1 GCA_030862405.1 Actinomycetota bacterium
GCGAGGCTGAGTTTCTCGAGGACGAGAAGCGGGCACGGCAGGTCGTCCGACGTGACATGCGGGATGAGCCCCCCGTGGTGTGACTAGAGCGTGTCCCGTGGATCTTTTGAGTGGGATGCGGTAGATCGTCTCGGTGCACGATCGTCATGACTTGACCGAGGACGAGTGGGCGCGGCTGGAGCCGTTGTTGCCCGACCAGACACCGCGCCGGGGTGGGCGGTGGGTTGATCACCGATCGGTGATCAACGGGGTGCTGTGGCGAAGCCGCACCAGCTCGCCCTGGCGAGATCTGCCCAGCGACTACGGGCGCTGGAAGACCATCTACCACCGGCATCGCCGCTGGTCTGCTGATGGGACCTGGGCCAGAATCCTCGACGAGCTGCGTCGTGGTGCTGATCAGCACACCGCGACCGACCACGGACCCGAGTGGTCGGTGGGGGTGGACTCCACGGTGGTCCGCGCTCACCAGCACGCTGCCGGCGCCCGCCACGCGCCGCCGCCTCACCTGGTCTCGGAGGACGTCTCGAACACCGAGGCGGACACAAGGGGCTGGGTCGAATGACAAGCAATCGCCGTCGCCCACCGACCGGGAGGCGTTGGGGCGCTCCCGCGGCGGGTTGACCACCAAGATTCACCTGGCCGCCGACGCTCGCGCCCGGCCGATCTCACGGGTCATCACCCCCGGCCAACGCCATGACGCGGTGGCCTTCGAGCCGGTGATGACTGGCATCCGAATCCAGCGCCGCGGCCGCGGCCGACCCCGCAGCCGACCCGACCGGGTACTCGCCGACAAGGCCTACTCCCACCGGCCCCTCCGCGCTCACCTGCGCCGACGCCGAATCAAGACCACTATTCCCGAACGGGTCGACCAACAGGCCCATCGCGCCCGCCGAGGCAGCCTGGGCGGGCGACCACCGAAGTTTGACCCCGACGCCTACAAGGATCGCAACGTCGTCGAGCGCTGCATCAACAAGCTCAAACAGTTCCGCGCCGTGGCAACTCGCTACGACAAACGCGAGTACATCTTCGCCGGCACCGTCGACGTCGCCTCGATCAGAATCTGGCTCCGCGATCCCGTCCCATGATCCACAGGACACCGCCTAATACTGCAACGACAGATTGTTATATTTGGGGTCGGCGTGTCTGCCCTGGGCTGTCTCGTCGAGGGTGTAACTGATCATGTATGTGGGACATGGTGGCGGAGTGGTCGGCGGGGTTCGCGGCGTTCACGGGTCGGTTTGCGGGTCGGTTTTCTCGGGTGGAGCCACGGCGGCAGATGGTGGCTTACCTGCGGGGTTTGCTGGGCGAACTGGAGCGTAAGAACGGATGGGCGCTGGCGGAGGCGGCTGGTGATACCGGTCCGCAGGGCATGCAGCGGTTGCTGAACTTCTACGCCTGGGACGCCGATGAGGTCCGCGACGACGTGCGGGCGGTAGTCGTCGAGGCGTTGGGTGACGCGCAGCATGGTGTGTTGATCGTCGATGAGACTGGGTTTGTCAAGAAAGGGACGAAGTCAGCGGGGGTGGCCCGGCAGTACTCGGGCACGGCCGGTCGGATCGAGAATTCTCAAGTTGGAGTGTTCGCCGCATACGCATCTTCTCAAGGGCGAGGGTTGATCGATCGGGAACTGTATATCCCGAAGACTGGTTCACTGATCGAGATCGGTGCCGGGCGGCGGGAATTCCCGATGAGGTGGAATTCGCCACCAAGCCAGACCTGGCGCGGCGAATGATCGCTCGGGCTCTGGCCGCGGATCTGCCGTTTGGGTGGGTCACCGCCGACGAAGCCTATGGGCAGGTCGGCCGACTGCGAGCCTGGCTAGAAGAACACCGCCTCAACCACGTGCTGGCGGTCCCCAAGACCCAGATGGTGATCTCGATGGACCTGGGCCAACGCCGCGCCCACACCGTCATTGCCGACCTCGCCGAGGCTGACTGGAGTCGGCTGAGCTGCGGGGACGGCGCCCACGGGCAGCGGCTGTATGACTGGGCCGCCGTCGACATCCGGCCGTGGCGCGAACCGGGATGCGGGCACTGGCTGCTGGCTCGCCGCTCGATCACCGACCCACACAGATCGCCTACTACCTCTGTTACGGCCCCGCCGACACTGACCTGGCCGAGTTGGTGCGTGTCGCCGGTGCCCGCTGGGCCATCGAGGAATGTTTCCACACCGCCAAAAACGAAACCGAACTCGACCACTATCAAGTCCGTCGTTACCAAGCATGGTATCGACACATCACCCTGTCCATGGCCGCTGCAGCCTTCCTCATC
>JALZDU010000134.1 GCA_030862405.1 Actinomycetota bacterium
GACCCCGCGGGCCCTGCAGAACACCGCACGATCCTCGGGCTTTGCGCCACCCCCCGCTCGGTTGCCGAGCTCGCCGCGTTGCTGAAGATGCCCCTGGGTGTGACCCGGGTACTGCTGGGGGACCTGGCCGCAGCGGGCAACGTCACGGTACACCGCACGGTAAGTCCCGCTGACACCGCAGCTGACGTCGCCCTCATGCAGCGAGTGATCGCCGGCCTACAACGACTCTGAGCGGACGTTCGCCGTAAGGGCACGGCGCTGCGCAAAGTGGCGACTCCCAGCAAACAGTATCCGAACCACGCCTTAAGTACGCCGAAGGATGGTCACCCGCGGGCAGCAGCAGTTGCGTCTTGTAGTCCAGCGTGGAGATCCCCACTGATGGCCGCTCACCGGCCCGGGCCCCTGGCAGTGCAGCACTGCGAGCAGATTCGATCTGGGTCCGGTGGCGTTCCGGGCAGAAAGAATCCGCCGTAGGGCAGGGCCACTGGCTGAAACTCCACGGGCGCACGCGGCCCCTCGCGACTATGACTGGGCGCGGCTGTCGATCCGCATCAGCTGGGCCAGGGACGCGGACACTGGCTGCTGGCCCGGCGCAGTCTCGCCGATCCGACCGAGATCGCTTACTACGTCTGCTACGGACCACGCCGATCAACATTGCTCGATCTAGCCCGGATTGCTGGATCGCGTTGGCGGATCGAAGAGTGCTTCCAACAAGCCAAAAACGAGGCTGGGCGCGATCACTACGAGGTCGGAAGCTGGCGAGCGAAGGATACGGAATGTGATCATCTCGACGGGTAGCGGTCGCCAACGACGCTGGCTCGCCCCTGCTGTCTCAGAGAGGCTGTTACATGATCCAACAGCGGGTGGTGCAGGGTGGTTTTGATCGCTCGTCACACATGCGTTTCTCAGGGTCCACATATCGAGGAGTGGCCAGGGGCGGGGTCGAACCGCCGACCTTCCGATTCGCGATCGAACCTGGTGGTCCGCACCGGCTGCTACTCAACGCTGCCCACTAGCTGCAGGCTGCAGTATTAGCGAGCGACAACACTCATCAGTGCTGGATACTCGCCACCGTGTCGCACGGCAATATGGGGATAAAGTGGGGTGTCGATCTTGAGTCCATCGCCCGCGAAACCGGCCTGTCGATCCTGGCGGTGCCCCCCACCCCAGATCGACGCGCGACCTCGCTGGCCGCGCTCGGACTCGCCCGCGACGCGATCGACGCCGTCGCCGAGACCGTCGCTGGTGCCGGTGTCATCAGCCCACGCCCGGTAACCAAATCCGATCTTGTGCTGCTGTTGCGCAGCGCGTACGCGGGTACCCGTCCCTGAGAGCCGAAATGCGAGGAAAGCCATGACCGACACTTCCGCTGACCTGGCCGTGATCAAGGCGGAGCGCGAGCGCATTCGCGACAGGTATCTGCGCCCGACCGGCCAGCGCCCGGCATCCACCGCCCGCGGCCTGCACCACACCGCACTGATCAGCAGCGACGTGGAACGCACCATTCGCTTCTACCAGGAGCTACTCGGCTTTCCCTTGACCGAGCTAATCGAGAACCGCGACTACCCCGGTTCGTCACACTTCTTCTTCGACATCGGACACGGCAACCTGCTCGCGTTCTTCGACTTCCCCGGACTTGACGTCGGTCCCTACGCCGAGGTCCTGGGCGGGCTGCACCATGTCGCGATCTCGGTGGAGCCGGCGCACTGGGAGGCGATCGTGCACCGGTTCGAGGAGGCCGGCGTGGAGCATGTCATCCACAGCGACGTTTCGGTGTACTTCCGTGACCCCGACGGCGCCCGCATCGAACTCATCGCCGACCCGCTCGGTGAGATGTACGGAACCCGGGTGCTGTGATGAGCGGTCCTGTCACCGCCATCGACGCCGCACCTGCTGTTCCGATTGCAGCCACCCAGCGCGCCATGTGTGGAGGCGTCGGCGCGTGGTGCTTTGCCGACCACACGGGCCCCGCGGACGTCATCGAGAACAGCGGCTGACCAACCGGCAGACCGCCGAGGTGCTGGACAAGGTACTGGGTTGCGACGAGCCCGGAACGCAGAATGACCCGAAAGTGTCCCGTGATCTTGCTTTGGCTGGCACGGAGAGCACCTCCAGGGGAAGAGTGGCCCGCCTGGGGGTAACGGAAGCGGTCCCGCCATCGCTGGGAACTGCGGACTGCCGCGAGAATTCGAACCTCGACTGTTGGAACCAACAGCATGCGCTACCTGGCCGCCATGGGGCGTTGGGAGAGTGCCGAAGACGTTCCCGAAGGCCAAGCCGGTCATTGACCTCGGCGATGAAGTCCGGAGAGCCTCGGCCCGGGTGCTGGCACGGCTTCGGGTCATAGTGCTCGAACCATGCTTCGACCTCAGTCCAGCTCCAGAGTGGTTCAATGACTGCCGGCGGGCGACGGGGGCTGGGAAGTCTCCGGGACCACGATCACCACGTGCCAGTAGAGCGACGCTCTGGCGGCTGCGACCGACTCGCGCTGCGATCTCGCTCGCAGTCAGCCAGTCGTTGTCGGCCTCGACCCGGAGCACCCGAGCACCGATGCCAGCCTGCTCGACGTCGACGATGGCGGAGATCACGGCATCCTGCTCTGTCGGTGCTTCACGGTCGAAGAAGCCCAGGACGGTGCCGTCTGGTTCCACGAAGAAGGAACCTCGTCGCAGCCGGCCTCATAGAGGGTGTCGAGCTGTTCGTCCGTTAGCTCGATGCCTCGGAGGGTGAGTCGAAATGTGTACTCAGTCATTGCCCCTCCTCATTGTCACCGTGGTTGTGTTGGTCAACCCACCTACGGATCTGCCGGCCATGGTTGAAGGGTTCTTTGGCGTCGCCCAGACCGAGAACATGGCTCTGCATGTGCACTTGATCTGACCCCACTTGTGACCGGGCTGCTGTTTGTGCGACCACAAAGCCCAGTTGGGTGGCGTAGTCGAGAGCGTCGTTGATTTCCTTCTTCGGTACTTCGCAGCTGTACGGGCCAATCCGACCCAGAAATAGAACAGAAGCCCATCGGCGTGGGCTCCTGACCTGCGGCTTTATGATGTCGAGGTGGCGGGATTCGAACCCACGGCCTCTTCGTCCCGAACGCCATTTCCGACCTTTGTCCAGTACCGGACATGTATGGGCCGTACTGCGTCACCAGGGCGTATGTGTCGCGCTGCGCGATCTGGTGTTGGCGGTTGTTGGCCAGCATGTTCATTTTATGTTCCTTCAGCAGCGTATGCTGTTGATCTGGCCTCTCTTTGGAAGGCTCAGATGCCGGTAGGCCTCGGATCAGAGTTGATAAGCCTCTGCCGGGTCCGGTGCCGAACAGTTTTGTGGGTTGGTCACTTTGTTCGGAACACTGGACGCCTTCGGGCGGTGCGAGCACCATGAGTATTCGCTGCAGTCCCGGATACGGCGTGCATGGCTGGCCGTGCCCAACCGTGAGTCCCCGGCGAGCTATGTAGGAGGCGAAGCATGGTCTACGGAGAGGGGACCCGCTCGGCTGATATACCGGACATTGATCTGGAGAGCTTCGTCCTGGCCCGCGCGAAGGGCCTGGGCGACAAGCCGGCGTTGATCGACGGTCCCTCTGGTCGCGCTGTGAGTTATGCCGAGCTGGACTATCGGGTGCGCAGCTTCGCGGCGGGGCTGGCGGCGCATGGCTTTGCCCGGGGCGACACCTTCTGCATCTGTTTGCCGAACGTTCCCGAGTATGCGGTGGCGTTCCATGGTGTCCTGGCCGCCGGAGGGCGGTGCACCACGGCTAACCCGCTCTACACCCCGCACGAGCTCGCCCGCCAGCTCGTCGAGACGGACGCACGGATGCTGTTGACGACGCCGACATTCGTCGACGTGGCCCGGGAGGCGGCAGCGCAGGTCCGATGTGATCTGTGCGTGCTCGGTGAGGCACAGGGAGCGATCTCGTTCTCCACGCTGCTGGGTGACCCGGACGCAGCGCCGGCGGTCGCGATTGATCCGGCCACCGACATCGCCGTGATTCTGTACTCGGGCGGCACCACGGGTCTGCCGAAAGGCGTCCTGCTTAGCCACCGCAACGTGATCTCGACCATGGTGCTGGCCCAGGCGGTGCTCGGAGTTACCTCTGAGGACGTGCTGCTGGCTGCGTTGCCTTTCTTCCACGTCTATGGGCTGGTCGTCATTTTGAACTTCGGACTGCTCGCCGGGGCGACGGTGGTTGCCATGCCACGGTTTGAATTCAGGGAGTTCGTCGATCTGCTCGAGCGCTATCGGGTCACCCGCGGCTACGTCGTGCCGCCAATCGCCCTTGCGCTGGCTAGACACCCAGCTGTTGAGGGCCGCGACCTTTCGGCGTTGCGCCACATGCTCAGTGGCGCCGCCCCATTGGCAGCCGAGGTGGCCGAGGCGTGCGAGCGACGGATCGGCTGTCCGGTCACCGAAGGGTTCGGGATGACCGAGATGAGCGCCGTTACCCACTTGGTGCCGCCATTTGGCGACACGCGCAAGCCCGGATCGATCGGCCCAGCGATTCCCGGCGTCCAGTGCCGGCTAGTCAATCCCCACACCGGGCAGGACGTACCCCCAGGAGAGCCCGGCGAGCTGTGGATGCGCAGCCCCAAGGTCATGCAGGGTTACCTGAACAACCCACAAGCAACCGCAATGATGATCGATCAAGACGGTTGGCTGCACAGCGGAGACATCGCGGTCGTGGACGAAGACGGTTGGTTCACGATCGTGGGTCGGATCAAAGAGATGATCAAGTACAAGGGCTACCAGGTCGCCCCCGCCGAGCTCGAAGCCATCCTGATCACCCACCCCCAGGTCGGCGACTGTGTGGTGATCGGCGTCGCCGACGAGGAAGCCGGCGAGCTACCCAAGGCATTCGTAGTACCAGCTATCGCCGAGCTCGACCCCGGCAGCCTGATCCAATTCGTCGCCGAGCAGGTCGCCCCATACAAGCGCATTCGCGCCATCGAGATCATCGACGAGATTCCGAAGTCCCCCTCCGGCCGCATTCTCAGACGCGTACTCGAAGAACACGAACGCGTCGGGGGCACGCCCGGACACGTGCGCCTCATCGGAACCTAGCGCGATGGCGGCATCGTTGCCGTCAATGGGTGCTCGTCCAGTGAGGGCACCTAATCGCTGCCAAAGCGCAGTAACCAAGTGCAGTGATGGCGCGAGGCGTGCACCTGCGCCGACGCGGTGGCAAAGCTTGCACGCGATGACTGCCATCGGGGCGGGCCAAGATTGCTCCGTCTGCGCGTGTGATCCACATGCTACGCCTGACTACCCATGAGCGGTCACCGGCGATCCATGCCCTCAGTCGGTCCTGACGGTCCGGCATTGACCGACCTGCCGCGCAGCGTTCGGACTCATGCCTTTTCGGATACCTAGATCCGTCGGCGTTGCTGTCAGGCTGCGCCGTCACCGTCGAACCCTCACTTGTCAGTCCCGAGCGGCCGTATGTCGTGGTATGCCGGAGGGGTCTGTCTCAGGTCAGGAGAGCCATGATGAACGGGTGACAGAACGACCAGGCGCTGGACACCGGCTCGGCACCCGCCCCGGACGCACCCGAAACCGGTCGGCCCTGAGCATCGCGATCGTGGCCGCGCTGATGATGATGGTGCCGGCCTGCACCGCACGGCCCCCTGAGTCGCCTGGCGAGGTGTGGCGTTCGGATGGGTACGGCTGGATCTACTCGTTGAGCGGTGACCAACTGCAGACCTATGAGGTCACCGAGATCAGTTGCCTGCCCGGCCAGACTCTCGACCAGATCGGGCCGCCCAGCCCCGACGGTGTCATCAGCTTCGGCTACAAGGACATTCCGAGCAGGACCGTGCGCAAGGGGCCGAGCGGCCAGGCCACCTTGCATCTGCTGGGCACGGCCGCCGACGTCGACCTGGTGGCGCTGCCCGGGCTACCCAGCGCATGTTCACGCCAGGCGTCCAACGACCCGCATACCAACTTCGACATCTTCTGGGCCACGTTCGCCGAGAACTACAATTCCTTTGGCCGCAAGAACGTCAACTGGGCGGCCGTGCGCGACCAGTACCGGCCGATGCTGGACAACGACACCGATCCGCACGAGCTGTTCGGCATCCTGCGCGCCATGATCGAGCCGCTCGGAGATAACCACACCAGCATCAACGGGCCAGACGACCAGGAGTTCACCGGGCTGCGACCGGGCACTCGCGAGCTGTCCAACCGCACCGTTCGCACCGCGGTGGATAACCACCTACGGGCACTGGGCGCCACCCAGCTGCAGTCCTTCGCTCGGGAGAAGATCGTCTACGCGGACCTGCCTGATGGCCGGGGCTACCTGCGAATCAGCGCCTTCGCCGGTTACCGCCAAGACGACCGATCCTACGTCGCCAGCAGCGCGGAGCTAGCCCGCACGCTAGACACCGTGTTCACCCCACAGCGGGTGGCCACGTTGCGCAGCCTCATCATCGACGTTCGCCTCAACTCCGGCGGCGACGATGCGCTCGGGCTGCAGGTCGCTGCCCGGCTGACCGATAGCCCCTATGTCGCCTTCACCAAGCAACCGCGCAACGACCCGCGCGACCCCAGCCGCCACGGCCGGCCGCAAACGGTGACCGTCACGCCCGCCGCCGCACCCCGCTACACCGGACCGGTCAGCCTGCTGATCAGCGACCTGACGATCAGCGCTGGGGAGACCTTCGTCCAGGCGATGATGGGGCGTAGCCCGGCTCCGGCCCGGATCGGTACGACCACCCAGGGCGTGTTCTCCGACGACATGTCGCGCAGGCTGCCCAACGGATGGACGTTCACCCTCGGTAACGAGGAATACGTCGGCCCCGACGGTCAGAACTACGAGGGCGTAGGCATACCACCGACGGTCAGGACACCGGTGTTCACCGCCGAGGAGCTAGATCAGAACCGGGACTCCGCGCTCGACGCCACCCAGTAAGCCGGCGTCGGGCTAGATCAGAGCCGATAAGAGTCAAGTCCGGTAGATGACCTCATCGTCCCGAATCCGGATCAGTTCTGCTAGCTAACACCGTTGAACGCTGTTGTTGCTGGTTGCCATGAGGCGTGATGATGAGTAGACACGGGTGAACGTGGCATGACGACTGTCCATCGATCAGAAGAATATTCGCTAGTGCAATACCACTAGTTATCTTACTGGGTGGTGCGGGGGCGACCCTCTGGTGGAATCAAACGCCGCGACGGTCTGCCGCAATATCGATCAGGGGATCACAAAGAACGTATTCGAGGGCACCCAGCAGTCCCCGGATCTCGCCGATAAGCCTGATCTAGACCGAGCGTGGGACAACCTCAAATCTCTGCGTGCCGCGGTGGACGACCAGTGTCCAGAACATCGCGATGTCTACTCCGCCAGTTCGATGAGTTGGAGACCGCATTACGGATGGCCGAATTGTTCTTTGGCACAGATTAACCCTGGTGCTGGGCGCGAGACATGCACCGAGCGAGGACAGCGCGAGGCAACTTCCGTTCGTCACCAGCCCTGTGCGCAATGTGACAGGCCTGTGGCGCGGTTCATTTGCTCCATCGAACGGCCCACCCGGCTCGCCAGTATCCCGTAACAGAATGCGCTGCGCTGCGATATAAAAGCAGGACTACGTTGCCCAGTTTGGGGTCTTATCTCCCGGGCAGCTTGGGAGAAGGGATGTCATGACAATGATCGATCTCGGCCCGCAGACGCCAGCTAGTTATCCGGTACAGTTCGATGTGGACTACCCGGATCGCCCACTGAACCGACTCACTACCTTCTTCCGTCTGATCCTGATAATTCCGATCGTCATCGTGCTGAGCTTGGTGAGCGGCCAGGGGCCGACTATCCCCATGGGATCGACACGGGTCGTCTTTATCACTGCGGGCGGATTCTTGTTTCTTCCCGTGCTCCTACTGATCCTCTTCCGGCGAAAGTATCCGCGATGGTGGTTCGACTGGAATCTCGAACTACTGCGGTTCGGCAACAGAGTCGGCACCTACATCGCGCTGCTCCGTGACGAGTACCCCTCCACAGACGAGCAGCAAGCGGTGCACCTCGACATTCGGTATCCAGAGGCGGAACGTCAGCTAAACCGGTGGTTGCCGCTAGTGAAGTGGCTACTCGCCATCCCGCACTACATCGTATTGTTTCTCCTCAGCATCGTAACTTTGTTCGTTGTCATCATCTCATGGTTTGCCATTCTGTTCACCGGTCGCTATCCACCTACTCTGTTCGACTTCGTCGTTGGCTTCCTCAGATGGCAGAACCGCGTAACGGCGTATGCCATTCTGCTGGTGACGGATACTTACCCACCGTTTCGTCTCGGGCCGTGACCGTTCAACGCAGTAACATGTCAGTTCCAGCGCACGGATTAGGTCGACATCGGCGGGACCACTGTCACCGTGGCTGGAGGTGGTGGGCACGCGGTGTGACGTCCGGCGCACACTAACTTCCACACCATCCTGAGACAAGGGCGCGCCGACAAGCCGGAGTCCCGCATCTGTATCTGCTTGCGACACACCGGTAACCCTTCGCCGCGGAAACGAGAGCAACACTACGGGAGCTCAAGG
>JALZDU010000159.1 GCA_030862405.1 Actinomycetota bacterium
CTCCCACTGAGCTAATCGCCCGAGGCGGAGGCGGGAATCGAACCCGCGTACAGGGCTTTGCAGGCCCTTGCCTAAGCCACTCGGCCACTCCGCCGCGCCTCACATCGGAGCGGTTCCCACGGCCGACAGTCTCACGTTGTCGCCCCGAACAGAGCGGCTGAAGACGCTCCATGGGGCGACCCGACACCACAGGCCGCGCAGAGCGGACGACGGGATTCGAACCCGCGACCCTCACCTTGGCAAGGTGATGCGCTACCAGCTGCGCTACGTCCGCATGCTCCCGACGGGACTTGGCCCGGCTCCCCGCCCTGGTGCGTCCAGAACTGTAGCCGACCCGGGAAGTTCGGATCAACCGGGCTCAGGGCAGATCGTTGGCGATCATCTGATCGAGCGCATCGTCGACATTGATCCACAGGGTCTCGTTTCCGGGCAGGATGATGTCGTAGCTGGCGTCCAAGAACTCGGCGAGCCGCTGCGCACTGGCCTCGAACACGGCGTGGCCTGACGGCGAGTTGAGTTCGACCACCACGATCTCAGGGTCGCCGGAGCCGGGCCGGATACGCACATCGCCGTCTCCAGCCCGGGCGAGTAGGCCGTCTGCGAGCAGGTCGCGGGAGAACACCCACTCGACCCAGCCGGCCCGTCCGGTGCGAAAGGCCGCGATGATGGCGTACGGGTCACGGGTGTCGTAGCGGAGCTCCACTTGAACAGGCACCGCGGGTGTACGCGGCGCCAACAGATCGAAGACCGCTGATGAGCGGAGAGTCACATGGTCGTTACGCATCGTATTCGCCCTTTCTATGCCTTCGGGCCCTGAAACGACTGACTCTCGCTACTGTGACGCCGAAGGGACTGAGCTACGCCCGGATGCTTAAGACAGACCACCCGGACGGGGCAGGCACTCTCAGTTGAGCGGCATCATCGTCGCTCAACGTGCCTGCCGACCGCTGTATGCGGAGATATGCGACACAACTAGCCTGAACCGGGTAGCTGGTGCCCGGCGTAGGTTCGACGTGAGGATCACTCTGGTGGCCGATGAAGCGCGATCAGGCCTTCCGCGGCCTGACCGGGCACAGGACGCAGCAAAATCCGCGCCACCGGCTCCCAGCCCGGCTGAGGGACCTTCCGATGCTGAACTTGTGCGCAGGCTCGGCAATGCCGACGGGGCGGCACTATCGCAGCTTTATCAGCGTTTTGGCCGGCCCTGCTACTCGCTCGCTCGTCGGATCTGTGCAGATGAAGGGCTCGCCGAGGATGTGGTGCAGGAAGTGTTCCTGACGCTGTGGCGGGATCCGAACCGATTCGACCCAGCACGCGGTGGGTTCGCCACCTGGCTGCTCACACTGATCCACCACAAGGCCGTGGACACGGTACGGAAAGAGAGCACCATCCGCCGTCGCATGGTGGCTGCCCCTGAGGCGGGCGAGGACTGGTCGCCCACGCCGGTACCGGGCGCCGACCAGGCGGCAATGGCCCGAGTCGCGGCCGGTCAGGTGCGCGCGGCATTACATCGCTTACCGGTCGAGCAGCGGCAGGTGCTGGCCTTGGCCTATTTCGGTGGGCACACGCAGCGTGAGATCGCGGTTCTGACCGGTGTGCCGCTGGGCACGGTGAAATCCCGCATGTTCACTGCGGTGCAGCGGCTGCGCGTGCTGCTTACCGATCAGTTAGGGCCGGACGCTCTGGTCACCGAGGCATACGTGGCGAGGGAGGCGAGCAGGTGAACACCCAGCACCGTGTTGCAGACTGCCCGCACCGGGACCTGGCCGTCGGGTGGGCCTTGCACGTTCTGGAGCCTGCCGAAGAAGCACTGATCGTCACGCACATGCCAGACTGCCCAGCATGTACCCGCACCGTAGCCCAAACCGAGCAGATCGGCGCGACATTGGGTCTTTCGGTGCCGGAACTCATCCCCAGCGCCGAGCTGGAGCAGCGGGTGCTCGCGGTCACGGTGGACCGGCGGGCAGCGTCGGTTGAGCCGTTGCCACCTCCGACGCAGCCGGCGCGATCCGATCGACAACCGGCGCGACGATCCGGTACCGGTCTGCTCGTCGCGGCCGCGGCCGTAGTCTTGGTAGCCGCCATAGCGGGGCTCGGTGTGCGGGTAGCGCAGCTCAGCAATGAGCGTAACCAAGCCGAACGCCAGGTCACGGCAGTGTCGGAGGCGATACAGGCAGCGGCGGACCCGGCGGCGATCCGGGTGCCGCTGGTAGCCAGCGACGGTGACGTGGCAGGCATGGTGCTCGCGAGTCCGGATCGTGTCGCGGTCGTGGCCACTGGTCTGCCCGGCAACCGGGTGACAGACCAGACGTACGTCCTGTGGGGGCTCGCCGGTCAAGCACCGACCGCGCTGGCGGCCTTCGACGTGACGCCGGAGGCGCCCCGGTTGCACGCTGTACCCACTGCGGCGGGAACCCAGAACTTCACCGGTTACGCTGTCTCGCTTGAACCGGGCAGGCGCACCCCCGCTGCGCCAACGAAAGTCCTTGCGAGTGGGCAGGTGAGAAGCTGACGGTCGAGGAGAAGCCCGGCCCGCGGTTGAACGACCGGGCTGAGCACGATCACTGGTACACCCGGTTTCGAGAGCGGGTACGCCGCCGGTCAGGTATCGATCTTGCATATCGGATCATGGTCGGTGTGGTCGGTGCCGCGGTGTTAGTCGTAGGTATCATTGCCATCCCCTACCCGGGTCCGGGCTGGTTGATCCTGTTCGCGGGCCTGGCAATCCTGGGAACCGAGTTTTACTGGGCACAGCGTGTGCTGCAGTGGGTCCGAGATCGCTATGACTCCTGGATGGACTGGACGCGCCAGCAGTCGCCCGTAGTGCGTCTGGCAGCGGTAGCTCTGACCGGCGCCGTCGTGCTGTTCACACTGTGGCTGGTGGGTGCCTTTGGCTTGGTTGCAGGTTGGGTCGGGCTCGACTGGTATTGGGTGCGTTCGCCGTTCGCCTGATCCGGTAGGGTAGTCGCACGGCAGGCCAGCGAGGGGCGATTAGCTCAGCGGGAGAGCGCTTCGTTCACACCGAAGAGGTCACTGGTTCGATCCCAGTATCGCCCACCAGCGCAAACACTGTGACCGGCTAAGATCCACAGGGCCGCGAGAGCACTTTTAGGGATCATCTGGCT
>JALZDU010000165.1 GCA_030862405.1 Actinomycetota bacterium
CCGTTACGCACTCACGACCCCCAGCTAGCGTCCCCGGACAGTCGGCGGCGCGTAGGTCGCCTGCTGGCTCAGCACCGAATCGAAGGTGGCCAGCACAGCATCGTAGTCCGACCCGAACACCTCGAAGAAGATCGCTCTGTTGTACAGCACGTAGACCCCGCGGTACACGATGGTTCGGCTGCCCGGGGCGCTGCCCAGCACCGCCAAGCCCTGCTGCGCGCGGGATTCGTCGACCTTGAGCCCGCCATCGCGCTGCACGGTGGCAATCGTGTTCACCACGTCAGTCGCGGCCTGCTCATCGGCCAGCGCGAAAGCGAACATGCCGATGGTGTTGCCACCGTCGGTGGTGGTCTTGAGCACGCCATCGGTCATCGCGCCGGCACGCAAGGCGTTCAGGATGGGCCGGGGAAGCAGGTCAGTGCTCTCCAGCCGAGCCAGGTCGAGGATCCCGCCACCGCCACGAGCCTCACCGGGTGGCTCGATCAATGCCTGTGGGGTGTCCACCGGTTCCGGGCTCGGTGCCGGTAGGGCCGGCAGCTGACGAGCGGCTGTGGGCTGCTCGGGGAGCGCGACTTCCTCGCTGCCCGCCTGGCTCTGCCCGGAACCCTCGCTCAGGAAATAAGCCACGCCTGCCCCTACCAGCCCGGCCATCAGGATTGCTAGTACGGCGATCCCAATGATCTGCTTGGACCGGGGCTGCAGCGCGGAAGTCGCGAACACCTCCGGCCCCTGCCGCATCCAGGCGCTCTGCTGTTCGGCAAGGGGCTGTTCGGCGAGGGGGCGCCCGGCGAGAGGTTGCTCGGCGGCGAGCGGGGGGACATCCGAGTTCGTCCACGGTGGTGCGGAGTTGTCGAGGCCGTGGACAGCGGGGCCGCCGACGGGCTCGAACAAGCCCCGGCCTTGGCCCTGGTCCTGCTGGTAGGAGGGGCTGCCCTGATCCCATGGACGGGCCGGATAGGAGGACGGGGGCGCCCCCGCCTGAGTACGTTGCGAGTCCTGGACCTTGCCGGCCGGCCCGACTGGGGTGTCCTGGGCAGGGCCATCCCCGCCGGTGTCCTGCCCGACTGCCTGCATGACCTGCGTCACGGCCTCCGGCGACGAGGTTTCCCAACGAAACGCCGGCGGGAACGGGCTGGCCGCCTGGGGCGCATTGCCCTCGGAAGACAGCCGTCCCGCGGCGAGATCCTCGTCGAGCAGCTCGAACTCGTTCGGCCGGGTCACTGCACCACCCCCTCGGGGACATCGGGTCCGGGCACATTGTGCACAGCGGCCACGCTGTGTTCGTGGCCGACCTCCCACCGTCAGCAGCCCTGTTACCCTCCCGCCCTGATGGGCGACGGGATGAGCTGTTCCAGGCACGCGCGGGGTGTTCGATCTCCACGCGTCGCAGCCGCGATGAAGGCGCACCCGAACACCGGCTTCGCGTGGTTGCGGATGATCGGCGCGCTGACCGTCGTGGTCGATCACTCAATGCCGCTGACCGACCCGACTCGCCTGACCATCTTTCCCACGTCGTGGGTTCTGTCGCCTGGCTACATCGCGTTGTTGGGCTTCTTCGCGATGAGCGGCTACCAGATCAGCAACAGTTGGAAACAGGACCCGTCCTGGTGGCGCTTCAGTGCAAAGCGGGTGCTGAGATTATGGCCTCCGCTGCTGTGTGTGGTGCTGGTCACCGCGCTCGTGATCGGACCACTGGTCTCCACTCTCGCTGCAGGTGACTACTTCTCGGCTCAGCAAACCTGGGGATACATCGTCAACAACGCTGGTCTGTACACGTTGCAGCACCAGTTACCCGGTGTGTTCGTCGACAATCCCTGGCCGTGGTCGGTGAACGGCTCGATCTGGACACTGCCGATGGAGTTCACCGGCTACCTCGTGGTCCTCGCGTTCGGGGCTCTCGCGCTGTTCCGGCGGGCACCGTGGTTGACGATCGTCCTGATGCTGGCCCTAGTCGCGCTGGACCGCCGATTCGAGGCCAGCGTCGGCAACCCCGGAGATGCCGGTTCGTTCCTGCAGGTGCCGATCGGGTCGATGATGGCTTTTCTCGTCGCGTTCAGCATCGGCATGGTGCTGCACGCCTATCGGGGCCGGATTCCACTCTCGCCTGCTGTGGCGTGGTCGCTGGTTGGGCTGCAGATCGCGGTGCACACCACCAAGGCCGGCGCGCTCACGCTGCCGTTCATGGCCGGGTACGGGGCGATCGTGCTCGCGTTTCACTGGCCGGCTCGCCTCGAGGGCTACGACTCGTGGGTCTTTGGCAGCTACGGCTTGTATGTGTGGGCGTTCCCGGTGCAGCAGCTACTGATCATGGCCGGCGTCGATTCACTATTGCCGCTGATAGTCACCGCAGTGCCGCTGTCCTACTTGTGCGGCTGGTTGTCATGGCACTACATCGAACAGCCCACCTTGTCGTTGCGCCGTTACCTGCGGCGTCGGGCACCTCGCCCGATTGCCGCCAGCCGCGTCCAGCGGCTCTCGCAGCTCGCGCGGCCGTCGCCGTCTGAGCGGCAGCCGTCCGTGCCGGCGGCCTCGGCGTAGCCTGGCGGCATGGCACTGTTCGGACGCGACAAGTCCCGCATGGTCAACGCCGACGAGGCGCTGCCTGGGCGATCTACCTCAATGACGGTGACCGAGCAGCACGCCGTGACCGGCCACCGCATCGTGGCGCCGTTTCCGGACGGCTTGCGTACCGCGGTGTTCGGAATGGGCTGCTTCTGGGGCGCTGAACGGATCTTCTGGCGCACCCCAGGGGTGTATTCCACCGCCGTCGGCTACGCCGGTGGGTACACCCCCAACCCCAGCTATGAAGAGGTGTGCTCCGGGCGTACCGGGCACACTGAGGTGGTG
>JALZDU010000190.1 GCA_030862405.1 Actinomycetota bacterium
TTGCGTGCACACGTCCATCGGGAACCGTGCCATCGGCGCGCAGTCCCAGTGGTCGATGCGCACCCAGTCCTCATACACCGAGACCATCGGCGGCAGCGGCTCGACCGCGGGATCCGCCACGGCACCGGCCAGAGCCCGCGCGCCCGGATGGTCGGAGTCGCCAGGGCGGCCGACGTCCGTGATCCGATGCACCGCCGCGATCTGCCATCCAGCGACAGTGAGCAGCACCAGCGCCGTCCCCGCCGCAAGGGCACGGTAGGGCCGCGGTCCGGCCCGACGCAGCGCCGGCCGTTCGACCAGGTGGTGGGTGAGGACGGCGAGCACAAGGGACGTGCCAATGATGAGCACACCGCCGCGCAAGCCGACTGCATCCCGCCCCCGGCCGACGAGGTAGAGCACCAGTACCGGCCAGTGCCACAGGTACAGCGCATAGCTGAGATCCCCGAGGTACTGCGCCGGCCGGGCGGCTAGCAGCCGGTCGACGCCCCACCGGCTGCCCGTGACGCCGGCGGCGATCACCAGCGCGGCGCACGTCGTTGGCCACAGCGCCGCGTAGCCGGGAAAAACACTGCCGACCTGCAGCACGAGCCCGCACAACAGCAGGCCCACCGCGCCGGTCCAGCCCAGCACCGTCCGGGTTGCCCGGGACAGCGAGACTCGGTCAACCCCCAGCGCGAGCAACCCACCGAACGCGAACTCCCACAGCCGGGTGAGCGTGTGAAAGTACGCCAGCGGCTGGTCGGCGGCCGTCAGCGCGACCGAGTAGCTGAATGAGGTCACCCCGACCCCGACGAGCGCCAGGGCGAGATACTCGCGCAGGTCGGCGCCGGCGCGGCGGGCGATTAGCACGACAAGCACCACCAGCAGCGGCCACGCCACGAAGACCTGCCCCTGGATCGACAGTGACCAGAAGTGCTGCACCACGCTGGCCGTGTTGTTCTGCGCCGCGTAGTCGACCGCGTCCGCGGCGAGCTGCCAGTTCTGCAGGAACAGCGCCGACGCCGCGACCTCACGGATGGTCTGAAACCACCGTCCCTCCGGCAGCACCAGGACCGCGGCGACGACGGTGGCAAGCAACACCGTGAGAGCCACGGGCAACAGCCGGGTAGCCATGCGGCCCCACAGCGGCCGCAGCGCGATCGGGCCACGATCGACGGCGCGCACCAGCTGGCCGGTGAGCAGAAACCCGGACACGAGAAAGAACACGTCCACGCCACCAGACACGCGGTTGAACCACACGTGGTAGACGACGACGAGGGCCACCGCGAGCGCCCGAAGTCCCTGCAGCTCCGGTCGATATCTCGCGGTGCGGCCAGCCGTGTCTACAGGAGCGGACGGCTGAAACGGGGTTAGCATCCTGCGCTCGGTCCTCCTCCACCGCTCGTTCTCGCCCCCGCCCCGGGCTAGCCGTGGTTTGATTCTTTCAGGTGCCCATACGTACGGACACCAGATGACCACGCTGCGAGAGATGAACAGCCGGCGTCCGAGCCTGCCGCACTCGGTCAGAAGCGTCCAAAGCGATCAGTCAGGGCTCGACCGGTCCGGCGCAGACCCGAGTTCCGACTACCGCGATCATCGATCCGCACCGATGACCCTGACCAACGCCCTGCGGCGCTGAGCCGGTTCGGTTGACCACACCACCCACCGCTAGCCAGGCGCGCCCGGCCCCATAGCCTGCCGCGGTGCCGAACCGTATTACCACCGACACGGGTTGTCGCCGGATGGGGTGGACGATTGCGGTGTTGGCGCTGCTCACCGGCGTGCTGGGGAACCTCGGGCCCCGCGCCGGGCAGCAGCCCACCTCGACGGTAACTCCATTGTCGCCGTACCGGCCGTCGCTGGGTCCGCTGCCGTTGCGCAACCCGCTGCTCTGGTTGGCAGTCGCAGGGCTGAGCTATTGGATGACGATCCGGTCTCGGCGCTGGCCAGGACCAGACCGCGCAGTGCCGGCGGTGAGACGGGCCGTTTGTTGTGATGTGAAGATCCTGAGTGCCGTGCACCTCGCTGGTGGTGCGTGGCGCATCTGCACCGCAATCGCTCCCAACCCGAGTAAGCCGCGGCGGGGGTGTGGAGTATGACTCATGTGGTCGGGCCGCCGCCCACCGCAGTGACCGTCGCGGAGGAACTCGCCGATCGGAAGCCGACCTCGGTGATGCGCGCCAGGTCCTGGGGAGCACCCAAGATCGCGGGGCTGTTCGGGGGGTTTGGGGCGCTGTTCGCGGTGTTATTCGCGCTCGCCCCGGTCGATCAGCGAATGGCAACCTACAGCTGGAACCTCGACGGCGTGGTCAGTGCAACGCCGATCCCACTGAGCAGCTACCGGCCCATCGCGATGTCAGTGACGTTCGGATGTGCTCAAGTGAACGCGCTTCCCGGGTCGGGTGGAGTGCTCAGCACGAGTCCGGCTCCGGGTACTGCTGCGGGCCCCTCGCCGACCGGGTTGTGGATTGGACGGACCGGCGATCGGACCGAGGTCGTGCTGGCCGACAGGGTGTTGTTGTCACGCCCGTCCTCGGAGCTCCCTTGCGAAATCGGGGTCACCACGACCGCGGAGACGACCACAGTCATCGCGGGCGGCGAGATGTTAGCCGAGTGGACCGGTGACCACCGACCCGATGTGGCCGGGTTTTTCACCGACCTTCCTTCGAACGCCCCGGTTGCCGGCCTGTCGGCCCGGTTGCAGGCTGACACCCGCTTCGAGACGTCCCCGTCAGCCTTCAAGATTGCCGCGGGGGTCGCAGGAGTGCTGTGTGTGGTCGGGTCGCTAGTCGCGGCCTGGGTGGCGGACCGGCGTGCTAAGGATTCCCGTGGGATCCGGCTGTGGCCGCGGCGTGGCGCCGCGCGCGGGAGGGCGCCAGACGCGGTGGTGGTCAGCGGGCTAACGGTCTGGGCACTGATTGGCCCTCTGAGTGTCGATGATGGCTATACCACCACGATGGTGCGCAACGCCGCGAACGCCGGGTACGTCGGCGGGTACCACCATTGGCTCAACACCCCTGAAGCGCCCTTCGGCTGGTTCTATGAGGGATTTCGGCTGTGGTCGCAGATCAGTTCTGAACTGCTGTGGCTGCGGGTGCCTTCGGTCGTTGCCGCAGTTGTCTGTTGGCTGTTGCTGAGCAGGCTGGTACTCCCCCGCGTGCTGCCCGCATCCGTGGCCACACGCTGGGCCGGGTGGCTGGCCGCGGTCGCGTTCCTCAGTGCCTGGCTACCGTTCTGCGTGGGGTTGCGACCGGAGCCCTATGTCGTGCTGGGCATGCTCGCCACCTGGTGTTGCGTTGAGCGCGCGGTCGGCACCCGCCGGCTGCTGCCGCTGGCCATCGGGGTGATCACGGCGGGGCTAACTCTCGCGGTCACCCCAACCGGCATGCTCGCACCGCTGGTGATCGTGGTGGCCGCCCCGGCGATCTGGCGGATGCTGCGGGCCCGGCAGGACCTGCACGGATTTGCCGCCGTCGGGGTACTCCTCGGGTGCGCGCTGCTCCCGCTGCTCGTGATACTTGCCGATCAGACCCCGGCTGCGCTGCAGGCCGGTACCGCGGTACGCACCCTGATCGGCCCTGACCTTCCCTGGTACAAGGAGCCGCTCCGGTACCAGATGCTGCTTGCGCCAACCTCCGTGGAGGGCTCCCTTGGTCGTCGGGTCCCGGTGCTGCTGATGCTGCTTGGCATCACCGCCTGCGTGGCCGCGTGGCGGCGCCGGTGGCGCGTACCCGGTGCCCACGCGGAAGCCGCTGCCCGGTTCGTCATGCTCACTGGTCTTGGGTTGGCCATGCTGACGTTGACCCCGACGAAGTGGACCCACCACTTCGGCGGCTTCGCCGGCTGCGCCACGGTCATGATCGTCGCCCTGGCTTGGGTCGGCACCCGCACCGTACGTTCGACGGCCAACCGGGCCCTGCTGCTCGGTGCTGTGTTCCTGGCAGCGTTTCTCGCGCTGTCCGGCGAAATCACCTGGTGGTCGGCGTCTGCAGAAGCGATCAGCTGGGGTGATCGCCCACCAGAACTTGGCGGCGTGCCGCTGTGGAAGGCCGCCCTAGCCGGCGCAGGCCTGTGTGCCGCGGTCTGGGCCGCCCAGACCTGGCGCCCAAGCTTCGCGCGGCGACTACGACCGCTCCTGCCGTCCACCGCAACCGCACTGCTGGTGCTCCTCACCGGTACTCTCGCCCTACAGACCTACGGCCTGGCCCACGCAGTGACCACCTCGACCGGCTACACCGTCGGTCGCGACGTACTCGGGGACGCGATGGGCCGCGGCTGCACGCTGGCCCACGCGATCCAGATCGAGCCCTCCCCGGCCGCCGGCATCCTGCCCGCCGTCGCCGGACCGGCCGGCATCTCCGTGACGACCGGCAGCCTCCAGGCCGGCGCACCCTCCACCGCCCATGCCAGCCCCTATCCTGTGCCCTCCTCTCAGCAGTGGCAGGGCAACAATGGGCATACCGGTCAACTGGTCACCGGCTGGTACCCGTTACCCCCAGCAATCCGACGCGGCTCCGCACCCCTGGTCATCACCGCAGGCGGCAGCGGGAACGCCACCGCCGTGGCTGAGTTCGGCACTCGCACCCACACCGCCTCCCAGGCCGACGCTACCTTCCGGGTAACAGGCGCTGTGCCACTCCCGTTGTCGGACACCCCAACCGACGTCCACCTATTTGTGCCCCGCTCCGCTGCAGCCCCAGACGCAGTGCGGGTCAGCGCCTGGCTCAGCGAGGGCCCACCAAGCTCGTGGATTAGCGTGACCGCGCCCCGCGCACCGCAACTGGTCGCACTCAATACCGTTTACCCCGCTCAGGTGCCGGTGGTGCTGGATTGGCCCATCGCCCCATTGATGCCCTGCCAGCGGCTCGCCGCCCTGGCCGGGGGGGTAGCCGAAGTGCCAGCGTTCGTCATGACCGACGGGCGCCCCCAGGCCGAGGCCCTCAGCCGTAGAACGGGAGGCCCATTCGCCGCGATCAACAACTTCGCCGACCTCCAACCGGTGCCTACGTACGTCGCCGGGAACCCCACCACATGGGCGCCCCGGATCTTCCGCGTCGCTCCCCACCAATCGCTACGACCGCCCCAGCTCGATGTGAGCTGGAGCCGCGTCGCCGCCTGGCAGCCAAACCCACCCCTCATCTGATCCGGTGCGCGGTGTCCGTTGGGCTGTGGCCCCCTGCCAGGTCCAGCGTGTCAACCCTCGGCTGGGGCCATGCCGAGAAGGTGGTCTACACCAACCCCGTCGGATCGCTGTGCGGCTCGTCTACGTAGTCAGAGCAGGGCTAGGTGGTGGGGTCGCGAAGAGTTACGTGCAGCTACTGGTTGCAACGCGGCCGCCACGTAGGCACGGTATGTAGTGCCGAACCGGCTCTGCCGCCGGCGAGGTGACTTCGGTGTCCGGCCACCGGGCACCGCCTTTCCTAGGGGGAGTCAATGTCTGACGCGATCAGCTTTGCCGAGCTCGGCGAGCAACACGTGGAGCTGCTGCCGGCCCGCACCGTCCTGTCAACGTTGCACGGAGCCATCAACGGTCCCTTCGGGGGTCCTCCGGGCGACAACGGCCACGGCACTTCCAAGATGAACTTCTTGGGGATGTTCGGCTGGGGCGCATTCGACTCCAGCTACAGCCAGGCCAGCGGCGACTCCGGCAGCAGTGCTGCCGGCAGCCACCGCTGACACGCTGCTGCTCGACTCCGAGCGCTTAGCCACTCACCTGCCCGATCCGGGCAGCTAGCAGCTCGCCCGCGAGCCGGGACGCTTCAGCAGGGACAGTGCCCGCTGGGCCGGTGCCCCACGGACTGGCCACAGAACCTCACCGGCGGTGCGCTCATTCAGGACGTCCCGGCTCGTGGCGGTGTCGTTATGCAGGCCACTCACGCGGTCCGAGGCCCATGCCGGCCTGGCCCATCATGCGATGAATCCGCGGGGTGAGAGTTCGGCGCCGCTTCGATCCAGCTCCATCAACCAAGCAAGCCACCGGGCGCGAGAGCGGCGCCGGCCACTGGTTGACGATGACCACGCTTGGACGCGAGGACACTGGTACGGACGCGGGGGCCGGGTGTCTTGCTACCTTGGAATGTTGGCGGCCGCCCACCGGTTTCAGTGCCCGTTCGCCGTCCCATTGCAGAAGGTGGATGCTCGCGTGTCGGTCCCTCCCGCAAGCTCTGAAGTGCTGGCTGAGCAGGCTTACCTCACCATGCTTTATCGCCATCTCGACGAGCGCCGGCGCTACACCGCGCAGCGCCTCGCCGAGGTTCTTCGAGGCGCCACCACCGGAACGCCCCAAGCGCTCAGCGAGCGCGACGCGGCTGCCGCGATGTACTCCGGCCAGCTCGCCGCGCTGGACGGGGTGGAGCAGGGCTTGTGCTTCGGACGGCTCGATCTCGATGGCCATCGCGACGCCGAAGGCGACGGGGATAGCGACGGCGAGGAGCGGCGCTATATCGGGCGGCTCGGGCTGCTCGACGAGGAGCGTGACTACGAGCCGCTGCTCATCGATTGGCGGGCGCCCGCGGCGCGTCCCTTCTACACCGCGACCGCCGCCTGCCCGGAGGGTGTTCGCCGCCGCAGGCACATCCGGACCCGCAGCCGGACCGTGCTCGCCGTCGACGACGAGGTGCTCGATCTCGACAGTGCCCAGCAGGACCCGACGCCCCGTACCAGCCTGACCAGTGAGGCGGCGCTGATGGCGGCGCTGTCGGCGAGCCGGACCGGCCAGATGTCCGACATCGTGGCGACCATCCAGGTCGAGCAGGACCGGATCATTCGCGCCAAGCCACAGGGAGTGCTGGTCGTGCAGGGCGGGCCGGGCACCGGCAAGACCGCGGTCGCGCTGCATCGGGCGGCCTACCTGCTCTACACGCACCGCCAGCAGCTGGCCAAGCGGGGGGTGCTGGTGGTTGGGCCGAACTCGACCTTCCTGAGCTACATCGGGCAGGTACTGCCCTCGCTGGGCGAAACCAGCGTGCTGCTGTCCACTGTGGCCCAGTTGCATCCAGGGCTGCACGCCTGCGGCGTTGAGCCCGCCGAGACGGCCGCGGTCAAGGGTCGCGCGGAGATGGCGAAGGTGGTGGCCGCAGCGGTACGGGACCGCCAGCAGGTGCCTGCGGCGCCCATCGAGCTCGAAGTCGAGGCCCAACCCGTCCGGTTGGACCAGCAGGTGTGCCTGCCGGCTCGTACCCGGGCACGGCGCTCCCGGCGCCCGCACAACGAGGCCAAGCGGATCTTCCACCGTGAGGTGGTGACCGCACTGGCTGATCAGGTCGCCAGCGCGCTGGGTGGGGGGCTGCTGGACCGGAGTGACCTGGCAGACATCCGCGCCGAGCTGCGAGCCAGCCGGGAACTGACCGCTGAGCTGGATCGGCTATGGCCGACGCTGTCGCCGGAACAGCTGCTCACCGACCTCTACGCCGACCCGCAACGGCTGGCCAGCGCCACCCAGCGGGTGCTGCGTCCCGAGCAGCGCGACCTGCTGGCCCGCCGCACGCCTGACCCGGACACCAAACCCGGCCAGATTTGGACACCCGCTGATGTGCCGCTGCTGGACGAAGCCGCGGAGCTGCTCGGCTCCGACGGCAGTGCCGAGGCCGCCCGCGAGGCAGCTGCTCTGCGCGAGGAGCTGCAGTACGCGCAGGGCGTCCTGGACATCTTGGACCTGGACGAGGACCTGGATCCCGAGCTGTTGCGCGCCACCGACCTGATCGACGCCGACCGGCTGGCCGACCGGCAACGGCAGTGTCGGCACGACAGCACCGCCGAGCGTGCGGCAGCCGACCGGACCTGGACCTACGGTCATGTCATCATCGATGAGGCACAGGAACTGTCTCCCATGGCGTGGCGAGTGCTGATGCGACGCTGCCCCAGCCGGTCGATGACGGTAGTCGGTGACCTGGCACAGACCGGGGACCGCGCCGGCGCGGTGTCGTGGCACGACGTGCTCGGCCCCTACGTGGCCCAGCGGTGGCGGCTGGAGCAGCTGACGATCAACTACCGCAACCCGGCCGAGGTCGCGGAGCTGGCCAACGAGGTGCTCGCCGCTCTAGACGTCGACATCAAGCCACCGCAGCCGGTGCGCCGGACGGGCGTGGTGCCCCGCGCGGTGCAGGTCGTCGCTCTGCCCGACGAGCTGCCCGCGGTGGTCGCTGAGGAGGCCGCTGCGGTGGGCGCCGGCCGGATCGCCGTACTGGGGGCCGCCAGCAACGTCGACGAGTTGCATAAACTGATCCCCACCGCGGGCGCGGACGATCTCGAGGCGCCGGTGACCGTGTTGACCGTCACTCAGGCCAAGGGCCTGGAGTTCGACGCGGTGGTGCTGGTCGACCCGACAGCAATACTGGCCGAGTCACCGCGCGGGCTCAACGACCTCTACGTTGCGCTGACCCGCACCACGCGCCGCCTGTGCATCGTGCACTCCGGCGACCTACCAGACGTACTCGCTGCACTCCAGCCCTGACTTCCGGACGAGGCGAGCGGGTGGTCGAGGCGCCGGGACACCTACCAGCGCACCCGTTGTCCCGACATGGAGACATATCGGGCCTATACCGGCTTCGATAGCCCCCGAGAGGTCTCCATGTCGGGCGGCAAGGGCCACCGAGTAGCCTGCGGGCGATGTCCGAGATCGGTGTGCATGCGTTGAGCGGGTGGGGGCGGACTGCTCCGACCTGTGCGCGGGTGTTGGTGAACCCGACCGTCGACGCAATCCGGCAGGCCGTCCGCGACCCAGGAAAGCGCGGGGTGATCGCTCGCGGGCTGGGACGCTCCTACGGCGATCCGGCACAGAACGCGGGCGGCCTGGTCATCGACATGACCGGGCACAACCGGGTCCACTCCATCGACGCTGGCAGCGGCCTGGCTGTGGTGGACGCCGGGGTCAGCCTCGATGCTCTGATGCGCGCCGCGCTGCCGTTCGGGCTGTGGGTGC
This sequence comes from Actinomycetota bacterium, assembly GCA_030862405.1. Lineage (GTDB taxonomy): Bacteria > Actinomycetota > Actinomycetes > Mycobacteriales > Pseudonocardiaceae. Next base: position 8,900 of record JALZDU010000190.1, read on the forward strand.
CGGTGCTACCCGGTACCCGGCAGGTCACCGTGGGCGGCGCGATTGCCGCCGACATCCACGGCAAGAACCACCACACGGCCGGCACCTTCGGCAACCATGTCCACGCAATCGACCTGGTCACCGCGGATGGCTCGGTCAATACGCTGACCCCCGACGACGAGCTGTTCTGGGCCACCGTCGGCGGCATGGGGCTGACCGGGATCATCGTGCGCGCCACCATCGCGCTCACCCACGTCGA
>JALZDU010000212.1 GCA_030862405.1 Actinomycetota bacterium
TCCGTATCCGATCCTCGGTAACCGAGGAGTAGACGATTTCACGGGTTGGCGTCGGCATACCCTGCGCGGCGAGGTCAACGACGGCAACAGTGCGTACGCCTTTGGTGGTGTCGCTGGCCATGCTGGCGTGTTCGCCACCGCCCGCGATGTCGCGGTCTACGGTCAGACCTTGATCAACGGTGGTGGCTACGGTACTCGGCGCCTGTTCGCCGAAGCTACTGTTACTGAGTTCACTCGTGATCAATTCCATCGGGGCCAGAGCCTCGGTTTCTGGACCCATCGGTTCCAGAACATTCCTGGTCTTGACGATGGAGGCATCGGCCACAGCGGGTTCACCGGCACTCAGTTCGCCGTGGACCCCCAGCGAGGCTTGGTGATCGTGATGCTTAGCAATCGCAATCACCCCAACCTGCCCTACGACAACGTGACACCGGTGTGGAACGCCGTGCTCACGGCCGTCGGCAAAGCGCTAAGCGGCCATGGCTAGGACTGAAGGTGCCTTCGTAGCGAAACGATCGCTACAACCCGTGCCAGAGCAGGAGCCAATCTGACCGCCACTCCACATCAGGCACCCTCCACAGGCCGTCTCACCAGGACATAAGCCGCTCACTGGCACGCTGGCCCGCCCGATAGGTCAGTGCCACGGGGCATGACGGGTCCGGTCGTGACCCGCGATTGAGCGATGAGCGTCGGACAGACTGACGGCGGCGAAGGTCACATGGGTGTGCTCTCCCGACCGTGCCAGAAGTCCATTTGGCTGCGGACAGGCCGTTGCCCGGGTCAACCCTGCGGGCGGTGGGGTAGGACACAGACTGCGCCATCGGAAAGCCCGCGGCCCGCGCTCCCAGAGCTCGGTTGATCCGGGCCCGATGGTTTTCCCACGCTACGGTTGCTGCCACCTCGGTGAGCTGGGCTAGCGTGAGATGCTCGAGGAGGCTGTCTCGGAGCCGGTCGGGGACCTCGGCCGGCGTGCGGCACATGGCCACGGCCAGCTCTAGGACGAGCTTTTCCAGGGGGAGAACAGCGGTGACTGTTGGTAATTCGGCAAGGCGGCCAGCTCCGCGTCGGTAATACCCATCGCCCTGCTCACGGTAGAGCCGATGTCCATTCAGAATGGACAGCCGATAAGGGCTGAGGCATTGACTTGAGCCAAAAGCTTGAGCCGGTTCTCGGCCCGGGAGCTGAGCAGTAATGCCAACTCGTACCCTGCCATCGCCGCCAGCAGGGCTGGGCGGCGGACCAGGTGGCGAAGTAGGTCCATTCGGTTGCGCTTGGCTCCGGACAAGACCTTGGCTTCGGTCACTATCTTGTGCCATGTCCGCATCGCTTACTCTCGTGGGATTCGGACTCAACCAGTGCCTGGAACTGACGGTAGGCCCCAGAAAATCACCCGTCACGGTTGCGGCTCCCCACCCGCCCACGATGCAGCCTGCGCGAGCATCACACGGTCAGCAGAATGACGGCGGGACTCGCGGCATGAGAGTGCGTTTCGGTGAGATATTTGGCAACAGCGATTCCGCAGACGAGTATGTCTGGACAGTCTCGCTGCGTGCCCAGTTGAACTTGAATCCTTACCCTGCCCGACCCCGTCGGCACTCAACGCCGCCCGCGCTGACCTGGAGAACAACTGGCTAGCCCGAAAGCCGCTCCTTGAGCGCTTTAATACGTCCGATCGACTCGTCGATACGGGTCTCGCTGATAGCGCCGTCCTCGACCATCGCCGCGATGATGTTGATCGCTCTGGGGGCGATGTCGGGTTCGTATGCACGGGGGTTGTTGTTGGCGAAGGTGATAATGTCGACGCCCGCGACGATGGCTTGACGCAGCGCCGTCTCCAGACCGTAGTGATCAACGATCGCGCCCATCTGCATATCATCGGCAATGACCACGCCAGTGAAGCCGAGCTGCTGGCGAAGCAGTCCGGTGATGGTCGACGGTGACAGGGTTGCTGGCCATTCGGGGTCAATGTTGCGGTTGAACACATGAGCGGTCATCACCATGTCGATCATGCCGTCGCGGATCAGCGTGCGGTAAGGCACCAGCTCCGCGTCCGACCACGTGCCGCTGACGTCGACGAAACCGCGGTGTGAGTCAGCGACTGCGCTGCCGTGACCGGGGAAATGCTTGACGGCAGTGAGCAGACCCCGCTCATGATGGCTCTCGATGACCACCCGGGAGTGTTCGCTGACGGCCTGGGCGTCAGCGGAGAAACTACGGCCGAGCGCTCCGATGGCCGGGCTCTCGGGGTTCACGTCGAGGTCAACAACCGGAGCCAGATTGACATTGATACCCAGCTGGCTGAGGGTGCGAGCAGTCTGGTCAGCCTGCCCGCGGGTGGCTGTGACCCCACGTTGCGCCAACTCGCGCTGTGACAGGGTGGGCGAGAAGCCGGATCGCTGCTTCAATCGCGTCACCCGGCCACCTTCCTGATCGATCGCCACGAATAGTCCCCCACGAGCCGCCTGCTGAAGGCCACCGACCAGCGCCCGCACCTGGTCAGGCGAGCTGATGTTTCGTACTGGCTCGCCATTGAGCACATCGACATCGAACAGCACGACCCCGCCGACCTGGCCCGCGCGGATCTGTTCCACGACAGCACCCGCGTCATCCACGCTCGTGCCCCGGAAACCAACGAGCAACATCTGGCCGATCTTGCGTTCGAGCGCTGCCCTTTGCTCCCGCTCAAGCGGTACCTGTTGCTGTGCTGAGCTCTCCTGCCTGAGCTGACGATCCTGACCGCCGCCAGCCGGCCCCGCAAAGCAGCCGACAAACCCCATGAGTACCACCGTCCCGACCAGCCTGCGGAACCACCAGCGACGACCATCGCCAATCATGTTGTCCCTCCAGGCGGCTGCTGATCTGGACGGCGGAGTCGATCGCCTCGGCGTCGAGCACCTGGGCAGCAGCTGGCAGCGTTGGCAGCGGGGCCCAGGATCCCTCTGTCAGGTTGTGCTGGCCAGCGCGAAAGGTAGCACTGAGGACGCCCCGGCCTGGCGAAGCAACCGAGCCGCCAAGGTCATCGTCCAACCGGAGTCGACGAGGTCGTCGACCAGCAATATGGGGCCCGAGGTTCTCGACACAGCGGTGGCGGCCTCCGACAAGCTAAGCCGCCGCCACAGGTCCGCCAACCGCTGGGCACTGTTCGTCCGCCGCGGCGGCGGCCCCTGCGAGGTAAGCG
>JALZDU010000214.1 GCA_030862405.1 Actinomycetota bacterium
GACCACCCGTTGATCACAGGTTGATCACGGACACGGCGCGTCGGCCGGTGTGGGCAACAGAGCCCCGGTAGGACGCGGGGCTTGTCAAGAGTCCTGCGTCCGGATCGGTGGCTCCGTTGCCTGCTCAGTCTGTCATGCCCGCTCCCGCGGATGGGCCCACCGATGACCCGCAGGTGGCGGCGGCGATCGCGATCCTGGCCGGCCGGGCAGCCCTGTTGCAGCGCGCCGGGAGGGGCAGCCTGCTGGAATGTTTCGCCGCGGTGCCCGACCCCCGCGGCAGGCGGGGGATCCGCCATGGGTTGCCCACGATCTTGGGTTGTGCACCGCGGCGGTGCTGTCGGGGTGTGTGAGCCTGGTCGAGATCACCGACTGGGTCACCCACGCGGATCAGGAGCTGCTGGGTGCCCTGGGCGTCCGCCACGACTGCATCGGCCGGTGTGTCCCGCCGCACCCGGATACCATCGAGCGGGTCTTCACCGCCCTGGGCGCCCAGGGGCTGGCCGACCACACCGGGGCCTGCCTGGGCCGCCGCGCCGGGCTCGGACCGGTCGGGGCTCCCGTGGGCGGACCTGCGCTGCTGCCCGCGCTGGCCATCGACGGCAAGGCGGTCAGGGGTGCGATCGGGCCGGGCGGGCAGATCCCGTATCTGTTGGCGGCTGCCACCCACACCGACTCCACGGTGATCGCGGAGCGGCTGATCGGCGCGAAAACCAACGAGGTGCCCGAGTTCGCGCCGCTGCTCCGCGGCCTGCCGCTGGGGGGGTGGGTGCTGACCATGGACGCCGCGCACACCGTGCGCGCCCACGCCCGCTTCATCACTGAAGAGCTCCTCGCGCACTACGTGATGATCGTCAAACAGAATACGAAGGGCCTGTATGGCCGGCTGGACACCCTGAACTGGGCCGATGTCGCGGTCGCCCACCGCAGTGTGGACACCGGGCACGGGCGCCGGGAGGTCCGCACCATCCAAGTGACCGACGCCCCGGCCGATCTGGGGTTTCCCCACGCGGCCCAGGTGTTCCTCCTGGAGCGCTACACCACCCGTAAAGTCCGCAAACGGGCCAAGGGCTCCCGCCGGTACAAGACCGTCCAGGTCAAGACCGCCGTCGCGGTGCTCGGGGTCACCAGCCTGCACTCAAGGGAGGCCGCCCCGCAGCACTTGGCCGCCTACGTCCGAGGGCATTGGTCCATAGAGAACAAGATCCACTGGGTGCTGATGTGACGTTCCGTGAGGACGCTTCCCAGGTCAAGACCGGGTCCCGGCCCCGGATCATGGCCACCCCGCGTAACTTCGTGATCGGCCTGATCCGCCAGGCCGGCCACACCCGAATCGCTTCCACCATCCGGAAGATCAAGAACAGCCCACACCTGCTCCTGACCATCCTAGGCCTACGTCCCGACCCCTAAAACGCCCCCGTGACCAGCCGAAACGACTTTGCGCTTCGCCCTGTCACTGGGCCCCCGGCACATGCCGGTGGCGCAATAAGGTCAGGTCCGCGGCCGCCGGGCCCAGCAGTGTGAGCGCCGCGTGATCTAGTGAGCCTCCGCGTTCTGCATCCAGACTGCAGTCACCGGCCCGCCCGGCGCCCTGACCGGGCAACGTGTAACGGGAGAGTCCGCGTACCCGATGTCATGAGCGTCGTCGATCGCCGGATTGAGCTCAGCGCGGGCGTGACGAGCACACCAAGGGCAGGGAGGTAGGTGCGTGGTCGACAGCCTGAACATCGCCGTGGCGGAAGCCACCGGTCGTGCCGACTCCCAGATCAAGAGCCCGGGATACCGGATCGAGCTCGATGAGATTGAGGCTGCGGTCAACGCGGTCCCGGGGGAGTGCGGGAGTGCGCGGTCGTGGGCGTCGAGACCGGGGGCTTCGAGGGGACCACGATCTGCGCCTTCTCCGTGCTCGACAGCGCCGAACTCGCGCCTCCCGAACTGCGCAGGCAGTTGGCGGTGATGCTCCGGCCCTACATGGTCCCGGCACGCTGGAGGGAGCTGGTCACGCTGCTCAAGAACGTCAACGTCAAGATCGACCGCAAGGTCTTGCGGGATCGTTTCGGCGAGGACCTCGCGCGGCCCGCGCCGAGCAAGAAGGTCGCAGTGTCGTGAGCACGGATCTGGAGGTCATGGGGCAGATCGCCGATTTGATCCGAGATCGGCTGAGCATCGAGGTACCCGCCCAGGACACCGATCTCGTTGAATCCGGGTTGCTCGACTCCCTGGCGCTCGTGATGCTCATCACCGCCTTGGAGGACGCTTTCGGATGCGAGTTGCCGCTCGATGACTTCGAGATCGAACGCTTCCGCAGTATCGAGCGGATCGCCGAGTTCCTGCGTTCGGCCGGCGTGCTCGTGACGTGAGGCCTGTGATGTTCCGACCAGTACGGTGGGCCAATGAGAAGAGGTACAAATGAGCTCGATAAGAACGCTCGAGCGGGACGATCTCCCCCGCGTGTGTCAGCTGTACGAGCGTGTCGTGCGGTCCGGTACGGTTGATCCTCCGCCGCAGCTGCTCGGTTACTTCGAACGGACGTTGTTCGACTACCCGTGGGCGGACCCCGCCATCCCCTCACTCGTGTACGAGGATTCCGACGGCGAGCTCCTCGGTTT
>JALZDU010000218.1 GCA_030862405.1 Actinomycetota bacterium
TCGCTGCCTCGAGCCGGAAGGGCTGGCAGGCGGCTTATCGAGACGCCACGATGCTGAAGATCGCCTACTCGTATGGGCTGAGGTTCAACGAACTGCGTCACCTCCAGACCGTCGACTTCGCCACCAACCCCCACGCCCACCAGTTCGGCCGATTCCGTGTGTGCAAGGTCCGCTACGGGAAGTCTCGACGTAGCTCACCGCACAAACCACGCAGCGTGCTCACCGTCTTCACCTGGACCCCGGGCGTCCTGGAGGACTGGCTGGCCAATGGCCGCGGTGCCCTGGACTCGCTCGACGTCTTCCCCAGGGACCTGACCAAAGTCGCGATCATGTGATGCCGTTCACATGATGTGTTCTCGGTCATAGTCCGAGGATGTCGAGTGCGAGGCGGTTGCGGTCCCAGGCGGCGGCGCGGCGTCCTTCGGCGATGTTGTGGTAGCCGGCGCGTTTGAGCAGGCTGATGACCAGGTTGCGGATGATCGCCATGACGCGGGCGCCGGCGCCGGCGCGGATTCGGGAGGCGTCTTCTTTGAAGGTGACGTCGCGGATGTGGTGGAGCACCTCAATGTGCCAGTGGCCGCGGATGATCTCGGCGAGGTCGGCGGGCGGGGCCTGGTCTGGGGTGAGGCTGGTGATCCCGAGGATGGCGGCGGCGGTCTTGGTGCCGTCGGGGAAGTGGCGGTAGCGCTTGATCAGGAAGGCCTGGCGGGCGCCGGGGAAGTGGACCTGGTGGTGTCCGTGGGCCGGGTCGGTGAGGTCGATGACCTTCAGGGTGCGCACGTCACGGCGGCCGTGTCCGTTGTCCTGTTCGATGTGGCCGACCTCGATGGTGGTCCAGGGCAGGTCGTCGAGGGCGGCGAACAGGCCGGGCTGGTTGCCTTTCGCGATTAGGACGTAGTCGCCCCCGTGTTCGCGCAGGTAGCTGGCGTGTCCGCGATGGGTATGAAGTGCATCGGCGGTGACGATGACGCCGTGGAGTTTCCCGGGCGCGGCACTCGGTCCGTTCACCTCGCCCTCGCCCTCGCCCTCGCCGTCGCTGTCGCTGCTGCTGTCGCTGTCGCTGTCGTCGCTGTCGCTGCTGCTGTCGCTGTCGTCGCTGTCGCTGTCGCTGTCGCTGTCGTCGTGGTGCTCGTCGGGTTGGGTGTGGTGGCGCTGGGCGATCTGGTCGAGCAACGGGATGAATCCGGTGACCTCGGTGGTCTTGGAGTCGACGGGGTGCTGGGCGATGACGGTGGCTTCGCCGTGGACCAGTGCGGCGAACAGGTGCAGCTGGTTGCCGGTGGCGTCCTTGGCGCCGCGCACGGTCTTGCCGTCTAGGGCGATGATCAGCCGGGTGAGCTGCCCGGTCGAGAGGCGCCCGGTGTTGACCTGGGCGTGGAGCCAGCGGGTGACCGCGGTGTCGAGGGTGTGGGCGTCGACGGAGCGGATCGCGCGGCGCAGGGTTTGGTAGGCCGGGGCCACCAAGGTTGCTGTGCGCTTGTTGCGGCGGATGCCCAGGGTCGCCAGGGCGGGCTGGGTCAGGGCGCGGGCGTACTGGGCGATGGCGGCGGTCGAGTCGGCCCCGGACAGCACGGCCGCGGTCGCGACCGCGAGCAACGCGGGGAGCTGGTGGCGGATCCCGCGGGCCTTGCGGTGCTCGGGTACCTGACCCAACACGGCCAGCAGCCCGGCGGGGCCGTCGATGTCGAGGGTGTTCATGTCCAGTGCTGGCCTGCCTTGCCGAGGATGGGTGAGCCGGGGATGGGTGAGGGGGGAGTCGAACGCGGCGCTCAGCGCGCCCAGGCCGTGGCGGTGCAGCGGGCGCAACCAGTACAGCTTCGGCTGCCCGTGGCGGATCTTGGTGCCGCGGTTGCGGGCGTACCCGGCGCTCAGCCCGACCGGGATGAACCCGGCCGCGGCGTAGCAAGACCCGACGTGGCGGGTCGGGTCGGTGAAGGTCTCCACCGCCAGCACCGGTCGTCCCCACACCGTCAGGTGATCAGCGGGTAGGCGGCGCAGACACCCGCCGAGCACCGCCGAGGCCAGATGCGGGCGCCGCCCGGCCGGGAGCACACAGAACCGCTGGTTGGCAGTGATCAACCCGAGCCGGCGCAGCCGCAGCTCGCGGTCCCAGCCCAGGAACCCCTCCCGCACCGTGCAGGCCAGGGCAGCCGACCCGAAACCGGCCAACGCGACCCACTCGCCCTCGACCGTCGCGACGTAGCGCAGCGCCCGGCCCGAGAGCCGCTGACCCAACCAGTGATGGGCGCTCAACTCCGCGTTGAAGCGCTCCCCCTCACCCGCCACGATCGGCCGGACCACCAGCGAAGCCCGCCACGACGACACCATGGCGCCATGTGTAGCAGGCACGAGCCGAATAGTCCAGTTGATCGTATCGGCCCAGCTCACCGACCAGATTCAGGGACTTTGGTCACGTCCCTGGGTACCTGGAGGACTGGCAATATCACGAGACGCTGAGCGGCTGCCCGCAAGGCGGGGTGGTGTCACCGATCCTCTCGAACATCTACCTGGACAAGCTGGATAAGTTCGTCGAGCAGGTGCTCATTCCGCAGTACACCCAGGGACGCCATCGGAGGAATAACCTCGAGTATCGGAGGCTAAATGACCGACGGCAGCTTGCGCGCAAACGCGGTGACCGGGCAGCCGCCCGGGAACTGCTGAAGCAGATGCGCACGGTCCCCTGTGGTGATCCCATGGACTCCGGGTACCGCCGGCTACGGTACTGTCGATATGCCGACGATCATCTCCTGGGGTTCACCGGGCCGAAAGCCGAAGCCGAGGCAATCAAAGACCAGCTAGCGGCATTCCTGCGCGACGAACTCGCGCTGGAGCTGTCTGCTGAAAAGACGCTGATCACGCACGCCCGCACCAGGGCGGCGCGGTTCCTCGGCTATGAGATCATCGTCCGACACGACGACAGCAAGATTACCGGAGGGCGTCGTATGCTCAACGGGACCATCGCGCTGCGGGTGCCGCTCGATGTGGTCAGGGCTAAGTGCGCCCCCTACCGGCGCCGGGGCAAACCCTGGCTTCGGCCCGCGCTGATCAACCTGAGCGACTACGACATCGTCCGGGTTTATGCGGCCGAATATCGGGGCGTGGTCAACTACTACCTTCTCGCCGGTGACGCCTGGCGGCTCCACGCACTGCGCTGGAACGCTGAGACGTCGATGCTCAAGACCCTGGCGGCCAAGCACAAGTCCACGGTGTGCAAGATGGCGGCCCGATACAAGGCCACTATCGAGACACCACACGGGCCGCGCACGTGTTTTGAGGCGCGGATCGCCCGCGACGGCAAGAAGGACCTGGTAGCACGGTTCGGCGGGATACCGCTGCTGCGAAACGAGAACGGGTTCATCGCTGATCCCGTTCCGGTTCTGGTACCTACACCCCGCAAGGAGCTGATCCACCGACTCCGCACACGCAGGTGCGAGCTATGCGGGGAAGGCGCCACGGTGGCTGTCCACCAGATCGCCAAACTTGCCCAGCTCGGCACACCAGAACCAGGCCAGCCCGAGTGGGCGGCCCTCATGGCCAGGAAGCGGCGCAAGACCCTCGTAGTCTGCCAGCCCTGTCACGAGGTCATCCACGCAACCCCTGTCACGCACGCGGCGTAATCGCGGGAGAGCCCAGTGCGCTGAAAGGCGCCCGCTGGGTTCGGAGGGTGGCTGCGCGGAAAAGGCCGGAGTCCACAACACGTGA